>JAXDIC010000036.1:0-12376 GCA_034664185.1 Thermoleophilaceae bacterium | reverse complement strand
CCCCAGCGGCCGCAGCGCCGCGCACACCGCCGCCGACACCTCGCTCACCTCGGGGTACTGGCCGATCCGGGCGCTCACGGTGGTCCCGCTGGCCAGCGTCCGGCGCATTGCGATCGTGCCCCGGACGACCCCATCGCGGTCCACGAAGCAGCCGGCGGTGAACTCGCCGGCCGCGTCGCCGAGGTACTGCTGCACCACCACCCCGTCGGCTCCGCGCACGCGTGCCAGCTCACGCTGGTCCCCGACGACGACCACGCCCGCGGAGCCCTTGCCCAGCCGCGGCTTGGCCACGAGAGGGAAGCCCACCCGCTCGGCCAGCGCATCGAGTGCCGCTTGGTCGGCGGCGTCGGCGGACGGGGCGAACGGCAGCCCGTGGCTCTCGAGCCAGTGGGCCGTCTTCAGCTTGTCGCGGCCGATGGCCAGCACCTCCGGCGGCGAGACGACCGCCACGGCACCCGTCCGCTCGCGCAGGGTCCCGGCGTGCTCGGCCAGCGCGTCCAGCACGGGTTCGACGCCCGACAGCACGGCGTCCACCCCCTCGCGGGCGCACACGTCGGCCAGCCAGTCCGGGAAGGCGGGGTCGTCCGCGTGCGGCGACACCAGCGCCAGGTCGGACATGTAGAGGCCCGTAGACAGCGGCGAGACGCACGCCCCGACGATCCGGACGGGCAGGGTCCCGCGCCGCAGCGCCTTGACGATGCCCTGGCTGACCTGGCCCCCAACGCCCAGGACGAGGGCCGTCAGCTCGCGTTCGACGGCGCCCATTCAGCGGAGCGCGGACTCGACGCCGTCGGCGACGCGGTCGATGTCGGCGTCGGACATCCCCACCCACAGCGGCAGCCGCACCAGCGTGTCGCTCACGCGGTCGGTCACCTCCAGAGGGCCATGCGCCCGCCCGTACCGGAGCCCGGCCGGCGAGGAATGGAGCGGCACGTAGTGGAAGACGGCCTGGATGCCGAGCCCGTCCAGGTGCGCGATCAGCCCGTCGCGAGCGGCGCGGTCCCGAAGCAGCAGGTAGTACATGTGGGCGTTGTGCTGGCAGTCGTCCGGCGTGATCGGGCGGCGCACGCGCCCGCTGGCCTCCAGCGGCGCGAAGCGCTCGTGGTAGCGCTGCCAGACCGCCAGGCGCGACGCCGTGATCTCGCTGGCGCTCTCGAGCTGCGCCCAGAGGAAGGCGGCGTTGATCTCGCTCGTGAGGTACGACGAGCCCAGCTCCACCCAGGTGTACTTGTCCACAGCGCCGCGGAAGAAGGCGCTGCGGTTGGTGCCCTTCTCCTGGAGGATCTCGGCGCGCTCGACCAGGTCCGGGTTGTTGACCACCAGCGCGCCGCCCTCGCCGCAGGTCAGGTTCTTCGTCTCGTGGAAGGACATGCATCCAAGCTGGCCGATCCCTCCCAGCGGCCGGCCGCGCCAGCTGGCCAGCATCGCCTGCGCGGCGTCCTCGACCAGCGCCAGGCCGCGCGCGTCGGCCAGCTGCTGGAGCACGTCCATAGCCGCGCCCACGCCCGCGTAGTGGATCGGCAGGATCGCCCGCGTACGCTCGCCGATCGCGGCCTCGACCTGCGCCTCGTCGATGTTCAGCGTGTCCGGCCGCACGTCGACGAAGACCGGAACGGCCCCGCGCAGCGCAACCGCGCTGGCGGTCGAGACGAAGGTGAACGACGGCATGATCACCTCGTCGCCGGGCTGCAGGTCCAGGAGCAGCGTGGCCATCTCCAGTGCGCTGGTGCACGAGCCGGTGAGGAGCACGCGCGGGGCGTCGAAGTGGTCCGCCAGCCAGTCGGTGCAGCGCTCGGTGAACGGGCCGTTGGCCGACAGGTGGCGGTTGGCGATCGCCTGCTCGATGTAGGCGTGCTCGCGACCGGTCCCGTGCGGGCGGTTGAAGGTGATCCGCTCGGCGCCGTCCGGCGCGCTCTGGGCGCCCGGGGCGTCGGCGCTGCCGGTCCTCACGCGTGCGGCTCTGGCTGGTAGTCCGCCACCGGCTGGCGGACCGGCGACGCCAGCCGCTCGTCGTCGGCGTCAGCGGAGGCGACCTCGTCGACCACGTACAGCGGCCGGCCCTTGACCTGCTCGAAGATCTTGCCCACGTACAGGCCCGTCACACCGGTGGAGATGATGATGAACGCGGCCAGGAACAGCCCGACCATCGGCAGCCCGATCCACTGCGGCAGCGCGCGCCCCGAGATGGCCACCAGGGCCGCGTAGCCGGCCAGCGCGGCGCCCAGCAGCGCCAGCAGGAAGCCCACGTAGATGATCAGCCGGAGCAGGACCGTGCTCTGGAAGAACAGCCCGTCGAGCGCCACCTTCAGGAGCTGGCGGTTGGCGTAGGAGCTGCGGCCGGAGTGGCGGTCGGACTGGCGGATCGGGATCTCGGTGCGGTTGTAGCCGAGCCAGTGCACGATCAGCAGGTACTGGCGGTCGCGGTCGTTGAGCGTGAGGAAGGCGTCGACCACCTTGCGCGAGAGCAGCGAGAGGTTCGTGTAGTTGGTGTGCAGGTCGCCCCTGGCCAGCATGTTGTGCGTGCGGAAGTACGCGGAAGCGGCCAGGCGCCGCGTGAGCGACTGCACCCGCTCCTCCCGCATGCAGAGCACGACGTCGTAGCCCTCCGCCGCCTTCGCCATCATCCGCGGAATCTCCTCCGGCGGGTCCTGCAGGTCGCAGTCCATAACGACGGTCCAGCGCCCGCGGGTGGCGGCCAGCCCCGCGGTGATGGCCGCGTGCTGCCCGAAGTTGCGGCTCAGGCGGATGGCGCGGACGTGCGGATCCTGGCGGCTCAGCTCCTCCAAGAGCTCCCAGGCGCCGTCTGGGCTGCGATCGTCGACCAGCACCAGCTCGTACCCGTCGAACTCGGGCGCCAGGACCGCGGTCAGCCGCTCGTGCAGGGCGCGCAGGCAGTCCTTGCACCCGTACACCGGGACGACCACGCTCAGCTCCGGGGCCTTCCCCTCGATCTGTCCTTGCACGGAGGTCAACGCACCCAACTCGGGACCAGGGTAAACGGTATGAGAGCGGTGACGCGAAGGGAGACAGGCGAGCGGATCGGGCGGGCCAGCGGCCCGCGTCCCTGGCTTGCGTGGGGCCTGGTGGCCGTGGCCACCGGCCTCGCCGCCGCGATCTTCGCCGAGCAGTTCCGCCTCCACCTGGTCAGCGACCTGCCCGCTCACGTTCGCATAGGCAGCATCAGCATCAGGACCGGCGAGTTCCCCGGCGACGCGCTGTACTACCTCGTCCTGGCCGCGGTCACTGGCCTCAGTACCTCGGTGGAGACGCTCGAGGCGGCCGCCGTAGCGCTGCTCGCGCTGGCCGTGGGCGCCAAGCTGGCGATCTCGATCCGGATCGCCTTCATCGAGCTGGCCCCGGACCTGGGCGCGGCGCCCGCCGCGCGCCGGCACGTGCTGGCCGGCGGCATACCCGTCGCGCTGTTCCTGCTCGTGTTCGCGTTCAGCCTGCCGACCGATACGCCGTACCTCGGCCAGCTGCCGCCCAACATCTGGCACAACTCCACCACGATCTTCCTCATGCCGTTCGCGCTGGCGCTGTTCTGGTGCTCGCTCCAGTTCCTCCGCACGGCAGAGACCCGCTGGCTGTGGTGGTCGGCCGCCGCCGTCGGGCTCAACGTGCTGGCCAAGCCCAGCCTGGTGCTGGCGTTCCTCCTGGCGTTCCCGGTGGCCGCGGTGCGGCGCTTCGGATGGCGCCAGCCGGCGCTCCGCGGGGCGGCCCTGCTGGTGGCGGCCTCGGCCGCTCTGCTCGCCGCGCAGTACGTCTACGTGTATGCCGCGGACCCGGCCGTGGCGCACCTGTTCGGGGCGGACGCGCGGCCCAGCCACGTCGGCGTCGCGCCGTTTCGCGTCTGGGGCCGGCTGAGCGACGACGTGCCGCTCTCGCTGCTCGCGTCGCTGGCGTTCCCGTTGGTCGCGGGCGTGGTCTACCGCCGCCGCCTGCTGGACTCCGACATGGTGCGCTACGCCGTCGCCCTGGCCAGCGCCGGCATCGTGCTGTTCGCGCTGCTCGAGGAGACGGGGCCGCGGCTCCTGCACGGCAACTTCGCCTGGCAGGCCACCGTGGCCGACTACCTGCTGTTCCTTGCGGTCACGATCCAGGTCGCCCGGCTCTGGTCGCGGCGCCAGCGCCTGGGCGGTGGCGACCTGGCGGTGGCGGTCGCGTTCCTCGCGCACGTGGCGGCCGGCATCTGGTTCCTGTACCGCTGGCGCCACACGGGCACGTACGTGTAGCGCCGGGCGTGGGAGGATTCGGGTCGGGGGCTCGATGACCACCAAGCTCTACGTGATCCTCGGCTCGCATGCCTGCCGGACGGGGATGCTGCTGCTGGAGCACAAGGGGATCGAGTACGAGCGCGTGGTGCTGCCAACCGGCCTGCACCCGCTGGGCCTCCGGCTGCTCGGCTTCTCGGGCAATCCCGCCCCGTTTCGCCGCGTCGACGACAACCGTCACCCGTTGCTCGGCCACGCGGATCGGATGGGCACGGTGCCCGCCCTCCAGCTCGACGGGAGGCGGGTCAAGACCAACCGGCGGATCGCCCGCTTCCTGGAGGAGGTCCGGCCCGATCCGCCCCTCTTCCCCGCCGACGCCGAGCGGCGGGGCGCGGTGGAGGAGGCCGAGCGATGGGGCGACGAGGTGCTGCAGATGGCGGCGCGCCGGCTGGCCCTGGCGGCCTTCGGGCGTGGCGGGCTGATCGACCGGGGCGACGACGGCCGGCTGGGGCCGCTCCTGTGGGGCAACGCCACGGTCAGAGCGGTC
Organism: Thermoleophilaceae bacterium; assembly: GCA_034664185.1. Lineage (GTDB taxonomy): Bacteria > Actinomycetota > Thermoleophilia > Solirubrobacterales > Thermoleophilaceae > AC-37. The sequence continues at coordinate 7,618 of JAXDIC010000036.1, read as the reverse complement.
GGGGGGCGCTTCGTCGGGGCGGTCTTCAGCGCCAACGTCCGAGCCGACGCCGAGCTCCGGGCAGCTCTGCCCGGCGTGCTCGATCGCATCGACGGCTGGATCGAGGCCGGGGTGCTGAACGGCGACCAGCCGAACGCCGCCGACTTCATGATCGCGCCGTCCCTCGCCCTGATCTCCTACGTCCGCGACCTGCGACCGGAGATCGAGCAGCGGCCTGCCATCCGTCTGCTGGACCGCCTGCTGCCCGAGCCGAACGCGCCCGCCGCCGAGCCCACCCCAGCGCAAACGTCCATTTGACCACCCTATGAGGTGGTGGAATGGACGTTCGCTTGTTCAGTCGAAGGCGATCACGCTGCGGATGCCGTCCTGGGCCTCCATCAGCTCGAAGCCGCGGTTCACGTCGTCCAGCGCGATCCGGTGCGAGATGAAGGCGTCCACGTCGATGTCGCCGGCCAGGTAGCGGTCGACCAGCTCGGGCACCTGGTCGCGGCCCCTGACCCCGCCGAAGGACGAGCCGCAGACGCGGCGGCCCGTGATCAGCAGGCGCGGCACCACGTCCAACGTCTCGCCCTTGCCGGCCACGCCAGCCACGGTGCACAGCCCCCAGCCCATCCGGGCCGACTCCAGCGCCTGGCGCATCACGTCCACGCGCCCGGTGGCCTCGAAGGTGAAGTCGGCGCCGGACCCGCCGGTCTGCTCCAGCACGAGCTCCACCACCTCCGGGCCGCCCGGCCACGTGTCGGTGGCGCCGTGGTGGCGCGCCATCGCCAGGCGCTGCTCGGAGGGGTCGACCGCGACGATCCGCTGCGCGCCCTGGAGCTTGCAGCCCACCACCGCCCCGAGGCCCACCATCCCCGCGCCGAACACGACGCACGTGGATCCGGGCTCCACCCGCGCGGTGTACATCGCGGCGCCCAGTCCCGTGGACAGGCCGCAGGCGAACAGGCACGCGGCCTCGAGCGGTGCCTCCGGCGACACCTTGGCCAGGGCGATCTCCGGCATCACCGTGTACTCGGCGAACGTCGAGGTGCCCATGAAGTGGCGGATCGGCTCGCCGTCGCGCGACAGCCGGGTGGTGCCGTCGGGAAGGTGGCCCTTTCCCTGCTCCTCGCGGATGGCCGTGCAGATGTTGGTCTTGCCACTCAGGCAGTGCTCGCACTCCCGGCATTGCGGGGAGAAGAGGGTGACCACGTGGTCACCCGGCGCGACCGAGGCCACGTCGGCACCCACCGCCTCCACGATCCCGCCGCCCTCGTGGCCCAGCACCGTGGGCGCGTAGCCCGAGGGATCGACGCCGGACGCCGTGTACATGTCGGTGTGGCACACGCCGCACGCGGCGAGCCGCACCAGCACCTCGCCGGCCCTGGGCTCCGCGAGGTCAAGCTCGGTGACGGCCAGCGGCTTGCCGAACTCCTCCAGCACCGCCGCGCGAATCCTCATGCCGCGAAGGTTAAGCAACCGGCCACGGGTCGCCGTAGACTCGCCACGGTGCGCCGCTTCGCCGCCACCGTCGTCGCGCTGACGTGCGTCATGGCCGTCGCGGCCGCGCCGGCGTCCGCGAAGCGAAGCGTTCCCCAGGGCTTCTACGGCGTCGACTTCGACCGCGACGCGACGGCCGCCGCGCCCAGCATCCAGGACGCGATGTGGGGCACGATGGCGCAGACCGGCGTGGAGTCCGCTCGCGTGATCTTCGACTGGCGGAGCGCCCAGCCCAGCAAGGATCAGCCGCCTTCGTTCGCGGTCACCGATCGGGCGGTGGCCTACGCCGCGGCCCACGGGATACGGGTCCTGCCGGTGGTCATGCTCGCGCCGCCATGGGCGCGCGTGCTGCCCGACAAGCAGGAGTCGGCGCCGTCCGACATCCCGGCCTACACCGACTACCTGCGGGCCCTGGTGGCCCGCTACGGCCCCAGCGGCAGCTTCTGGTCCGAGCGCCCCAGCCTCCCGCGCCTGCCGGTGCGCGACTGGCAGGTGTGGAACGAGCCGGACCTGCCGTACCAGTGGCAGCCGCGCGAGAACTGGCCGGCCCGCTACGGCGACCTGCTGCGTGCGGGCGCCGCCGCCCTGCGGCAGGCCGACCCCGGCGCGCGCGTGGTCATGGCGGCTCTGACCAACAGCTCCTGGGTCGCCCTCGGCCAGCTCTACGACTCGGGCGGCATCGCCGGGAGCTTCGACGCGGTGGCCCTCAACGTCTACACGGTGGTCCCCGGCCATATCACCGAGATCCTGCGTCGCGGACGCAAGGTGATGGACCAGAACGGCGGCAAGACGATCCCGATCTGGGTCACCGAGCTGGGCGCCTCCGCATCCAAGGGGCGGCTCAAGCCCACCGATGCGGACAGGCACCTCCAGACCACCGACGCCAGGCTCGCGCACCTCGTCACCCGCGCCTACGACCTGCTGGCGGCCAAGCGCAACAAGCTGGGGGTCGGGCGCGCGTACTGGTACACGTGGGCCTCGACGTACGACACCCACTCCGGGGGCATCTTCGACTTCGCCGGGCTGACGCGCTTCCGCCTGGGGACCAAGCCGAAGGCCAAGCCGGCGCTGGCCGCGTACAGGAAGAGCGCGCGGTCGCACGAGGGCTGCTCGAAGAACACCCGGGGCACCTGCGGACGATGAGCGCGGAGGGTCGCTGGGACGGCGTCGCCGTGCTGGTGACGGGCGCGCAGGGCTTCGTGGGCTCGTGGCTGGCCGAGCGGCTCCTGGCCGCCGGCGCGCGGGTGGTGGTGCCGCGCCGCGACACCGCCGCGGAGTCGCGCTTCCGCAGCGAGGGGATCGAGGACGGCTGCGACGTGGCCGACGCCGACATCACGGACTACCAGGCGGCGCTGCGGGTGCTCCACGAGTACCGCGTGGGGGCGGTGTTCCACCTGGCGGCCCAGTCGATCGCGGAAGTCGCCGCGCGCTCCCCGTATTCCACCTGGGAGTCCAACCTGAGGGGCACCTACACGCTGCTGGAAGCGGTCCGCGCGGCGCGCGAGGTGGGGGAGGACATCGAACGCGTGGTGGTGTCCTCGTCGGTGCTGGCGTACGGCGACAGCGCCGCCCAGCCGTGGCGGGAGGACCACGCCCTGGAGCCGGTCGCGCCGTACGCGGTGTCCAAGGCAGCCACCGACCTGATTGCCCGCTCGTACGCGCGCAGCTTCGGGCTGCCGGTGGCGGTCGCGCGCATGGCCAACGTGTACGGAGGCGGCGACCTCAACTTCTCGCGCCTCGTGCCCGACGCATGCCGGTCGCTGGTGACCGGCGACCGGCCGGTGCTGCGCTCGGACGGGACCCCGGTGCGCGAGCTCCTCTACGTCGAGGACGCCGTGGCCGCATACCTGGCCATGGCCGAGTCGCTCGACGACGAGAGCCTGGTGGGCCGGGCGTGGAACGCCGGCGGCGGCCAGGCACTGCCGGTGCTCGACATCGTGGGCCGCCTGATCCGCGCGTCAGGGCGCGACGTGGAGCCCGAGGTGCACGGGCAGCCCTCCTCCGAGGCGGGCGAGGACCGCCTGGAGCTGGACTCGTCGGCCATTCGCGACGAGCTGGGCTGGACGCCGTCGTTCGACCTGGACCGCGGCCTGGCCGCCACCTACGCCTGGTACCAGGCGCGGCTCGGCGACGCGCAGTAGCCGAGCCGCGCCTCGCTCACGCCTTGATCAGCGGCTGGACCGCCTTCAGGACGGCCGGCTTCTGCAGGCTCTTGTCGAACGCGTCGGGGGCCGGAGCCTGCGACGTCTGCAGCCGGATGGCGGCCGCGTGCCGCGCCTCGATCTGCACGATCGAGCCGGCGGCTCCCAGCACCTCCTTGGACTGGATCTGCGGCGCGGCGCCGTTGTACGCGCTCACCCCGGTGTCCTCCAGCGTCTGAGCGAGCTTCAGGAAGCTCTTCTCGTCCTTGATCGGGAAGACGAAGGTGGGCTTGGCGACCGGCTTGCCGCCCAGCTTCTGGATCGTCTGCGTCAGCGCGGCGACGTGCTGCGACTCCGCGTCGCCGAACTCCTTGGCGAGCTTCATCACGCCGCCACTCAGCCCCAGCGACTGACCCTTCTTGTAGAAGTCGGCCTCCAGGTACTCGAGGGTCAGCGCGAAGTTCAGGATGTCGACGTCGCCGCCGCCCTGAGCCAGCGCCTGCCCCACGAAGGGACCGACGGCGGCGGCGCCGTAGACGGCACCCGCCGTCAACGCGCCCTTCACGATGAACGCACCGCGCGTCATCCCGTGGATCTCGACCTCGCCGAGCTCCGGAACGGCCAGCTGTGAATCTGACATGGCTCTGTTCTCTCTTTCTCGAACTCGGCGGACTAACCGACGATGAACGGCTTGACCTTGGGCAGGACCTCGGCCATCGAGGCCGGCTTGGCGAACGCGCCGTCGGGCTGAACGCTCGTGCCAAGGAGGGTGTTGAGGACCGACGCGTGGCGTGCCTCGACCGTGTGGATCGAGAGCGCCGCGGCCAGGACCTCCTTGCTCTGGATGTTGCCGGCCTGGCCGAGGTACGCGGCCGCGCCGAGGTTCTCGACGGTGGCCGCCAGCTTCAGCACGCTGCCGGCGCTCGTGAGAGGGAACTTGGTCTTCGGCTTGGCGGCGGGCGTGCCGCCCAGCTTCTTCACGGTGGCCTCGAGGGCGGCGACGTGCTGGGCCTCCTGGTCGCCGAACATCTTGATCGTGTCGAGCTGCTTGCCCTTGAACAGGCCGCTCTTCACGACGTCCTGGTAGAAGGCCGTCTCGAGGTACTCGAGGGTCAGCGCGTAGTTGACGATCTTGATGTCGCCGGCCCCACCGCCGGACTGGCTGGCGGCGGTCGACGTGGAGGACGCCGTGGAGCTGCTCTTGCTCTTCGAGCCGCACGCGGCCAGGAAGAGCGCGAACGCTCCGGCGCCGCCGGCCCCGCCCATCATCTTGAGGAAGCGCTTGCGCGACGCTGGATCCTTGGACAGCTCCTCCATCGCGCTCGGCTGTTCTGGTCCGGCTTCTCGAGCCGCGGTCTCGGCCATGGTGTTGCTCCAGTCGTAGTTGGTGCGGTCAGCGGGGATCGCCCCGGCTTGGTCCTTCTCCGCACCAGCTTCGATTTCGGATCACCGCTCGTGCAAAATGATCCGGTCAGGCCTGGGAGCCGCATCGATTCGTGACGCACCAATCCAAGCCATAGGAGGCACCGTGCTCGGCTTCGGCCCGCTCGAACTGATAGTTGTCCTCGCCATCGCCCTGCTCGTGCTCGGCCCCAAGCGCCTGCCGCACGCCGGCCGCTCGATCGGCCATGGCATGCGCGAGTTCAAGAACGCCGTCACCGGCGAACAGGACGCGCCAGCGCTGCCGCCGGCCGCGCCCGTCACGCAACCCGAGGAGACGGCGGTCTGATGGCGCGCCGCGCGCTGGTCATCGGCGCCGCGACCATGGCCGTCGCCGCGGCCGGATGCGGCGGTGGATCTGGCGGCGGCGGTGGCGCCTACGGAGGCGGCGGCGGTGGTGGTGGCGCCGCGCCGGCGACCGGCACCGTGAAGATCGCGTCGTTCAAGTTCGCGCCGGCGAAGATCGAGGTCAGGCGCGGGGCGACCGTGACGTGGACCAACGTCGACAGCGCGGACCACACGGCCACGGCCGACGCCGGCGGCTTCGACGCCGGCACCGTGCGGCGCGGCAAGAGCGTGACCGTCCACATGAGCAAGGCGGGCACGTTCGCGTACCACTGCGACTTCCACCCCTTCATGAAGGGGACGGTCGTCGTCAAGTAGCGGCGGTCAGCGCCTCGGCGACCGCCGCCAGGCGGTGCGGCTCCAGCCCTTCGCGCTGGCGCTCCGCGCGCTGGATCAGCACGTCGAGCTCCTCCGAGTCCAGGCGGTCGTCCGCTTGCGCGACGTTGCGCAGCGCGCCCCATAGCGCGAGCTTGCCCGAGATCCCCAGCAGCAGTATCTCGAGCTCCACCACGCGGCTGAGCGGCGAGTAGCCGGTGAGCTGCGCGTTGGGCTTGAGCCGGCCCAGCTTCTCGCCCAAGAACGCCGCGCCCGCCTTCAGCTTGTCCTCCTTGACGTCGAAGCGCTCCATGATCCGCTGCAGCGACGCGCGGTCCTCGGCGATCTCGTGCTCAAGCTCGCTGAGGTAGGCGCCGTACTCGGTGCCGGCGTTGCTGGAGGCGGTGCGCTTGGCCAGCTCGTGGCCGACAGTCGAACCAGCGAGGTGGTCGTTCAGGTAGACGGCGAGGTAGCGGTCGTTGAGTGGCATGGTGGCGGGGACGGCTCGCTCGGCGCGCGCACGTAGAGTTCCGGTCCGACGAGGCTACCCGTTGTCCGAAGACGAAAACCCCAAGCCGCTCGCCAAGGTCCGCCGCAACGCGCGGAAGCTCGACGAGCAGCCCATCCTGGTCAAGGCGGCCAGGCGGGCGCGCGAGATGCTGCCCGGCGACCGCGAGGTGGGCGACCCGCTCTCGACCGCGGCCGGGCGCCCGCCCGACCTGCTGGCTCGCTACCTGAGCGAGGTATCGGAGCGGCCCAGCGCGGTGCGCGAGGTCGGGCTCGCGGCCCTTCAGGTGTACCAGTCGATGTCCGAGAGCCAGGGCCGGGGGAGGGGGGACCGGGAGTGCGCGATCCTGTTCACGGACCTCGTGGAGTTCTCCGCCTGGGCGCTGGAGGCCGGCGACGCGGACGCCGTCGGGCTGCTGCGCGAGGTGGCGCGGGCGGTCGAGCCGGCAATCGAGTCGCACGACGGCAAGGTCGTCAAGCGGCTGGGCGACGGCCACATGGCGGTGTTCCCGACCGCCGCCAAGGCGGTCAACGCGGTGGGCGAGGCGTGCCGCCAGCTGGTCGAGATCGACGTCCGGGGATACCGGCCGCGGATCCGCTCCGGCGTACACGTGGGCAAGCCGCGCAAGCTCGGCGGGGACTACCTGGGCGTGGACGTGAACATCGCGGCGCGCATCACGGAGGCGGCGGCGGCGGACCAGGTGCTGGTCTCCGAGTCCGCTCGCGCTCAGCTGGGGGACGCGGAGTTCGAGTTCAAGCGCCAGCGGCGCTTCAAGGCCAAGGGGGCGCCGAAGGACATGGAGGTCTACGAGGTCACGCCGCGCTGACCCAAGCGCGATACTGCGGCCACCCCACGAAGGAGACCGCATGTACGCGTCCGTACGCAAGTACCGCTCGAGCGACCCCGCCGAGGTCATCCGCCGCGCCGACGAGGGATTCATCCCGCTGGTCCGGCAGGTGGACGGGTTCAAGGCCTACTACATGGCCGACTCGGGCGACGGGGGCCTGTTCACCATCACCGTCTGCGACGACCAGGCGGGCGTGGAGGATTCGGTCGACAAGGCCCGGGCGTGGGTCAGCGAGAACGCCGCGGACCTGATCGAGGGAGCGCCAGAGGTGAGCAACGGCGAGGTGCGCGCCAGCGCCTGAGCGGCACCGTGGCGCGGCGACTACTCGTCGCCTCGACTCTCCTCGCGCCTCTGGCCCGGCAGCCGCCGGGCTATGCGCCCGAGTGGGCCCACGCTTCCCTGGAGCTGGTCGACGCTGGCGGACAGCTCCTGCATCGACTCCAGCAGGCGCCCCAGCAGCCCGTTCAGCTCGTCGATCCGCCGATCGAGGTGCTCGATGGTGTCGGGGACGCGGGTTAGGTCCTTCTGCACGTCGACCAGGAT
>JAXDIC010000031.1:0-4775 GCA_034664185.1 Thermoleophilaceae bacterium | reverse complement strand
GGCTGGCGGTGGGTCCGCGCGAGTACGACGCGATCAGGGAGACGGTGGCCCAGGAGGGAGTGGAGCCGACGATCGGCCGGCTGGCCGATCCCGAGATCAACCGCACGCAGAGCGACGCCATCCGCGGCCTGCTGGCCGAGCGGATGCGGGAGCTGCCGTCGGAGGACTTCTCGGACATGCTGCGGTCCGCGATACGCCAGGACGAGTGGCTGCTCCTGGCCCACGGCGGCGCGCTGGGCATCGTGGGCGGCGGGCTGCACCTGCTGCTGTTCGCGTGAGACCATGAGCGACCGAATGGACGGCCGAACGGACGAGGCGCCGCCCAGGGACGAGGCGGCGTTCGAGGAGACGTTGCTCCGCGCCGCTCCGGTGGTCGCGCGCCTGGCGATGGCCGCGTGGATCCGCGCCACGGAATGGACCGTTCGAACCTCGCTGCGCACGGGCATCCGGATCGTCCGGGGAGCGGCCCGCGGGGAGTCGCCGGCCGACCTCTTCCAGGCCGCGGAGGCCGAGCTGCGCGAGTGGGCGCGCCAGCTGCTGGGCGCCGACTCGGCCGACGGCGACCGCGCCGCCGGCCCGCCCGCCGCGCCCACCCATCACCCGCCCGGCTACGTGGACGCCGAGGCGGTCGACCTCGAGGGTCATCTGACCGACGACGAGCTGAGGGAGCGCGGGGCGGAGCTGCTCCGCCGTTCGGCTGACGTGAACCACGACCTGGACGCGCATCCCGCGTACGCGCGAATCCTGTCCGAGCTGGCCCCGGACGAGGCGCGAATCCTGAGGCTGCTGGCCCAGGAGGGGCCGCGGCCGGCGGTCGACGTGCGCACCGGCGGGCCCGTGTCGCTGCTCAAGTCGGACCTGGTGGCACCGGGCCTGAACATGATCGGGCGCGAGGCGGGCGTGCGCCACCTGGACCGTGTCCACCGCTACCTGGACAACCTCTCCCGGCTGGGGCTGGTCTGGTTCGCGCACGAGCAGCTGGAGGACATCCAGGTCTACCACGTGCTGGAGGCCCAGCCGGAGGTGGTGGAGGCGATGGAGAAGGCCGGCCGCGGGAAGACGGTGCGCCGCAGCATCCACCTAACCCCGTTCGGCCAGGACTTCTGCCAGATCTGCCTGCCCCTCGACACGGCCGAGATCGAGGCGCTGGCCGGGCCGGCGCCAACCGACGCGGGGCCCGCCGACCGGCCCTCCTAGCGGCCACGCGCACCTGCGCGACGCGCTCGCCGGAGGTGTATAACTCTCCGTCAGTTAGCAGGGGGAGCAGGGGACGAGATGACCGAGCGAGACGGCGCGCGGCGACGCGCGCGCAGGTGGGCCGGCGCCATGGCGCTGACGCTGGCGATCGCACTTTGCGGAGCGCCCGCGCACGCGCTGGCGAGCGCCGGGCTCAAGCTGGTGGGCTCGCAGCAGCTGCGGCCGCGCCTGATGGAGCTGACCTTCCAGACGCCGGCACTGAAGGGCGACACCAAGGTGCGCGTGCTGCTGCCGACGGGCTACGACCGAAGCGGCCGTACCCGCTACCCGGTGCTCTATCTGCTGCACGGCTCGGTGGACGACTACCGCTCCTGGACCGACAAGGGCGACGCCGAGCACCTGACCGCGGGGCTCCCGCTGATCGTGGTCATGCCCAACGCCGGCAACGGCGGCTTCTACAGCGACTGGTTCAACAACGGCGCCGGCGGACCGCCCGAGTGGGAGACCTACCACGTGGGCCAGCTGATCCCGTGGATCGACGCCCACTACCCCACGATTGCCTCGCGCGCAGGACGCGCCACCGCCGGGCTGTCGATGGGCGGCTTCGGAGCCATGACCTACCCGGCGCGCCACCCGGACATGTTCGTGGCGGCAGCCAGCTTCTCGGGCGCGGTGAACAGCAACGACTTCGCGCCCACCGGCGAGCCCGACGAGTCGAGCTTCGACGCCGGCCAGCCCTACGCCACCTGGGGCCCGCGACAGACCGAGGAGGTCCGCTGGCGCGCGCACAACCCTTGGGACCTCGCGGACAACCTGCGCGGCCTGAACCTGACCGTGAGGACGGGCAACGGCCAGCCCGGCGGGCCCTACGGAGGCGGCGACCCGATCGAGAGCTACGTGCACCAGGCCAGCCTCGACCTCCACAACCGGCTGGCTCAGCTCGGAATCGCGCACGTGTGGGACGACTACGGCCCCGGCGGCCACCAGTGGCCCTACTGGCAGCGCGACCTGAAGGAGAGCCTGCCGGCGATCATGGCAGCGTTCGCGCATCCGCCCAAGCCGCCGTCGCCCTTCACCTTCACGGCGGTCGAGCCGCGCTACCAGGCCTACGGCTGGCAGGTGACGATCGACCGGCTGGCGCTCGAGTGGAGCCGGCTGGAGAACGCCGGGCGGGCGGGCTTCACGCTGGCGGGCAGCGGCAGCGCGACGGTGGTGACCGCACGACTGTTCCGCGCCGGCGCCGTCTACCCCGTGACGGTGGGCACGGACGTGCGGCGGATCGCGGCCGACGGTCGCGGGCGGCTGCGGATCGCCGTGCCCCTCGGGCCGGCCAACCAGTTCCAGGAGTACACGGCCGCGGCGACCGCGGTGGGCACCAGGGTGGTCCGGACGACCGTGCGGATCGGATCCGCGCCGGCCCGGCACAAGCGCCATCGCAAGCACCATCGGCGCCACCGGCACTCCGCGGACAGGGACCGCGCCACATGAGCCGCTCGGTGGCGGCCGGCGCCCCTCCCGCGCGCCGCCGCCTGCCGCGCGGCGAGCGCGAGGAGCAGATGCTGGATGCCGGCGAGCGGATCTTCGGAGCACGCGGGTTCCGCGGCGCCTCCATGGACGAGATCGCCGAGGCGAGCGGGATCACCAAGGCGCTGCTCTACCAGTACTTCGGGTCGAAGGAGGGGTTCTACGAGGCCTGCGTGGAGCGCGCCCGCGCGCGGCTGTTCGATCGCCTGGAGCGCCAGGCCGAGGAGGCGCACGACGCGCGCGGCCGGCTGCGGGCGGTGGTCACGGAGTACTTCGACTACCTCGACGAGCAGCGCGGCTCGTGGTGGCTCCTGTACGGCGACGCCTCGATGGACGCGGTGAACGAGATGCGCAAGCGCAACGCCGACGTGATCGCGGGGCTGATCGGCCGCGACGTGCGCGCGGCTGGCGGGAAGGTGCCGAACCAGGACGTGGAGATGCTGGGGCACCTGATCGTGGGGTCGGGCGAGCAGGTGGCGCGCTGGTGGCTCGATCATCCGGAGCTACCGAAGGAGCGCGCCATCGAGCGCTTTCTGTCGGCCACGCAGGGGGCGATCGCGGGAGTGCTCGGTGCGTAGGGCGCTGGCCCTGGGCGCCGCGCTGGCCGCGGGCGCGCTGGCGCCGGCGTCCGTCCACGGGGCGGCGCCGCCGCCGCTCTCGCGGGACGCGTCCCCGTCGAACGACGTCTCGACCTACGGCGGCGGCCACTTCGGCGGCTGGGGCGCCGACCGCTTCGGGCTCCCCTCCTACCGCTACACGATCGACCAGGCGCACGATCCGAAGGCGAAGCAGCCGGAGCTGGCCGGCGGCACGCTGGCCCAGCACCAGGTGGGCAACGACCACCTGATGGCTGACGCGTTCAACGACGGCTACCTGCAGCTGTGGAGCCAGGACCGGCTCTCGCAGTGGGCCAACCTGTGGCAGCCCGCAAGCAAGCACTTCTCAGGCGGCTACGGCTACCTGCGGGTGGACGGCAAGGTGGTCAGCTCGCTCTACCTCGACCGCCCGAAGGCCACGGCGTTCGAGCGCGACTTCGGCATCGGCTACTACCGCAAGCGCCTCAGCGCGGGCGGGATCGGCCTGACCCAGGACGTGTACTCGCCGTTCGGAGACGACCCGGTGCTGCTCGACGACGTGACGCTGAAGAACACCACCCACGCCGCGAAGAAGGTGTCGTGGTTCGAGTACTGGGACGTGAACCCGTACAACCAGGAGATCGCCCAGCCGGGCACGCGCGGCGTGGGGCAGCCGACCTGGAACGACCAGACCAAGACGCTCCAGGTCACGCAGAGCGGCGGGCGCTCGGACGACACCAACCCGCTCTCGATCTTCGCGGCCGCGCTTCAGGGACCGGTCGGCGGCTTCGAGACCTCCGTCAGCACGTTCTTCGGCGGCGGTGGCCGGGCGGCTCCCGCGGAGGTCGCCGCGGACCACCTGAGCGGCACCCTGGCCCCGCCGTCCAGCGCCGGCAACCCGAGCAACGCGCTGTTCGCGTTCCGCGCGCCGGTCACCGTCGCGCCGGGCCAGTCGATCACGCTCCGCTACGTGTACGGCATGGCCCACCACGAGAAGATCGACGCGCTGGTGTCGAAGTACCGGAACGCCAGCGACCCGCTCGCGAGCAGCGAGCGGTCGTGGTCCGGCTGGCTTCCCAAGGCGGACTTCGGGGCCGGCCGCGCGTGGGTGGCCCGCGAGCTTCGCTGGGACGCGTACCTGCTGCGCTCGGCGTCGATGTACGAGGAGCTGTGCGGCCACCACACCATCACCCAGGGCGGCTACTACCAGTACTACTTCGGCTACAACCTGGGCTTCCGCAGCTGGCCGCACTACCTGCTGCCGATGACGTACACGGACCCCGAGCTGGCACGCGAGATCCTCCGCTACAGCATCGGGTTCCAACCGGCCCCGTCCGGTCCCGCCGCTCAGTTCCCGTACGGCAGCGGCCCGATGTGCGAGCGGATCGACCTGGGCACCTCCAACGACCTCGACTTCTGGCTGCTCCTGGCCGCCGGCGAGTACGGACTGGCCACGCGCGACACCAAGTTCTTCGACGA
>JAXDIC010000032.1:0-8221 GCA_034664185.1 Thermoleophilaceae bacterium | reverse complement strand
CCTGCGACACGTTCTCCAGGTACGCCTCGGGCTTGATCACGGCGCCGTGGATGGTGGGCTCGTCCTTCTCCGACAGCGCGAACGTCTTGGCGAAGCAGCCGGCCTCGGTGGCGTAGACCTTGCCACCCGGCATCATCGCCACGAAGTCGTCCTGCACCGGAAGCGACCCGTTCTGCTTGGTGAAGGTCGTGGTGGTCTTGCCGGTGCCCGAGAGGCCGACGATCAGGCCGACCTTGTCGCCCGAGTCGGTCGGGATGACCTTACAGCCGGCGTGGAGGGGCAGCCCGCCGCGGTCGTAGACGAGCTTGTTCCACATCCGCAGCCCGCCCTTCTTCGACTCGCCGAAGTAGTCCGAGTTGCAGACGCGCGTGACGCCGAGATCGAGGTCCACCGAGATGACGCGGTCGTTGGGGTAGCCCTCCACCGCCAGGTTGGGCGTGTAGATGACGGTGAGCTCGGGCTCGAACCCGTCGCGGTCGTCGACGTCGAAGTAGAGCTGCTTCTGCATCCCGGCGACGTTGGCGTTGGACTCCTCGATGTAGAGGCGTGCGGGGGTGCGGAACTCGGGGTCGTCGCCGATGTAGCCGTCCACCACGATCATGTCGCGGCTGGCGATGTACTCGTCCTGGAGCTTGGCGACCCTCTCGCCCTCCTCGCGGGAGATGGCCTGCTGCGAGCTGCCCTCGGGGTCGTCGAGGATCAGGAACGTGCAGGCCTTCGAGCGGGCCAGGACCTCGGTCTGGACGTTGAGGTTGCCGTAGCGCGTCTCACGGGCGTTCGGCATCTTGGCGGCGAGCTGCTTGAGCTCCTCGGCCGACGGGTTGACGCGCACGGACTTGGCGTCCGGCAGCGGGGTCATCTGCTTGGCCATCTGGTTCGGCTCAACTCCTCGAATCGCTGTCTGAGGGCCAGAAGGGTACCGGCCCCTGTGGGCGCTTCGCCCCGCCTGCACCTACCCGGCGAGGACGCCCGTAAGCGACCGTACACTTGACCCGACGTGCGCGCCAGAGCCGGATGGATCCGCCCAGTGCTCCGCTTCTTGGCGTCGGTGCTCATCACCAGCGGGATCCTGATGCTGGCCGACGCGGGGCTGACGCTGGCCTGGCAGGAGCCGGTCTCGGCGTTCTTCGCCGCCCGCGAGCAGAGCCGCCTCGGACACGAGCTGGACCGCCAGCAGACCGGCATCGTGCTGCGCGAGAAGGCCCTGGTCGCCTCGATCCGCGACACGCGCCGGCGGCTGGCCAGGCTGGCCGTGCTGGAGCGGCGGCGGGCCAAGACGGGCCAGCCGATCGGCCGCATCCGCATCCCGTCCCTCGGCCGCCACTACGTGGTGGTGCAGGGCACGGACCTCGACACGCTCCGGGAGGGACCGGGCCACTACCCAGCCACGTCGTTCCCGGGCCAGGGCGGCACCGTCGCCATCGCCGGCCACCGCACCACCTACCTCGCCCCGTTCCGGACCATCGACCAGCTGAAGCCCGGAAAGACCATCGTGCTCGAGATGCCGTACGGGCGGTTCACGTACGCGGTCGAGCGCACGAAGGTGGTGGGACCGGACGCGATCTGGATCACGCACCGGGTGCCGGGCGAAGAACGGCTGGTGCTCAGCGCGTGCCACCCGCTCTACAGCGCGTCGCACCGCATCGTCGTGTTCGCGAAGCTGGTGGCCGAGACGCCCTGATCCGCGCTCGTCTAGGCCCGGAGCGCCGGTGCGCCGCCGTGCCCGACCGACGACTGGTCGCGCGACTCGATCAGCAGGATCAGCGCCACCAGCACCGCCACGGAGACCACGAGGACCGCCAGCCAGTAGACGATCCGGAAGAGCCAGCGCTGCCAGCGGCTCAATGTCCCAGGCTCCGGTAGCGGGCGGCGACCGCGCCGTTGACGCGCGCCACGTCCACGCGGCGCCCGCGCCGTGCCCTGGCCAGCGCCCGGGCGGTGATCTCGTCGTGCGGGTTGAGCTGCGCCGCGCGGGCCAGCAGCCGAAGCCCCTCCGCTCGCTGCCCGCTGTCGAACGCGATCCCGCCCAGCATCAGGTGAGCGTAGTAGTCGCCCCCGTCACGGCGAAGCAGCTGGCTGAAGTAGCGCCGGGCGTCCGCCGGGCGGTCCAGGAACAGCGCCACGCTGCCGGCCGCCAGCTTGGGCTCGGGACTGAGCGGGTTGAGCGCGGAGGCGGAGTCGAGCTTGCTGTAGACGTCGGCCGGACGGTTGCAGCACTCGGCCAGCGCCTGCGTGACCAGGCGGTCCGACAGCCAGGGCATCCCGAAGCTGAAGAGAAGCACCAGGGCGGCGGCCGTGGTGGCCAGCGCCGCGGGCAGGGCCGCCGCCCGCGGGGCGAGCGCCCGGTGGGGCCGCGTAACGGGCCGCCGCGGCGCCAGCCCGGCCGCCAGCCCCAGCAGCGCGAACGCCGCCGTGCCGAGCGCGGGCAGCTCCCAGAACCAGTCCACGGACCCGTGCACGAGCCAGTAGACGAACGCGCCCATCGAAGCCGCGGCGGCCGCGGATCCCACGCCCGCCCGCTCGCGGACGGCGCGCCACGCGGCCCGGAGCGCGGCGGCGAGCGCGGCAACGAGCAACAGGGTTCCCACGAGTCCCGTCTGCGACAGGGTCCGCAGCTCGATGCTGTGCGGGTAGAGCGGCTGCTCCCCGCTCTTCGCGCGCTCGAGATAGGCCTCCTGGAAGTTGTCCGCGCCGATGCCGACCAGCGGCGCGTGCTCGAAGCGGTTCCAGGCGACCCGCCAGAAGTCGTAGCGGTTGGAGCCGAGTCGCCCCAGGCGGGTGGTGCCGCCGTGCGGCGTGGGCTTGGTCTTGAACTGGTTCCAGGCGTGCGCGATGTCGGTGAACGGGCTGCCGCGCTTGGCCACGTAGACGGCCGTGCCGACTCCTCCGGCGAGCACGGCCGCCACGAGCAGCGCCGCGCCGGCGCGTCGCCCTGTCGCGCGCGAGACCCGCTGGCGGCGGTCCGCCGTGGCCAGCAGCCCGGCGATCAGCCCGGCGACCGCGGCCGAGGCGAGGATCGTGGTGACCGCGCTGTCCACCGACCGCCCGAGCGCCGAGCCGGCGTTGTCGTAGACGTCGAGCACCGACGGGATCGCGACGCCGACCGCCGCCGCGACGAGCAGCAGCGTCAGCGAGGTACGGACCCGCCTGGGCGTGATCGCGACGAAGATCAGCCCGACGACCGGCAGCGCGAAGAGCCAGCCACGGCTCTGGCCGAGCAGCGCCAGCCCCGCCAGCAGGACGGCGGAGGCGACGAACACGGCCCGCAGGACCGGCCCGACCTCGCGCCGGGCTCCGAAGACGACCGCGGGCCAGAACGCCGTCGACCACAGGGCCGCGCTGCCGTTCTGGTAGTCGATCGGCGCGGCGAACCGCCCCTCGGTGAAGAACGAGGACGGATCGCTGGCCGCCGTGACGCGCAGGAGCTCCACCAGCCCCAGGATCGCGACGGCCAGGGTGAACGCCCCGACCAGCACCGCCACCGTGCGCCCGCGGGCGGGCCAGAAGGCGAACAGGGCGAACACCACCGCGTAGAGCGCTGTCAGGTTGGCCCCGTCCCACGCCAGCCCGCGCTCGCCGGCCCAGGCAATCGACAGGTAGCTCCAAGCCGCGTACGCGGCCAGCGCCGCCGCGGCCAGGCGCACGGGCCGTGCCGGCGCACGGCCGGCGGGCACTGCAATCAGCGCCACGACGAGGAGCGCGAGCAGGAAAGCGGCGGCCGGGTACCACTTTGCGGGGTAGTAGCCCCCGTTCAGGACCCCCAGAGCCAGGATGGGAACCAGGCCCAGCGCCCCTACGAGGGCGATCGGCGAGGCGGCTACCGCGCCGCGAAGGGCCTCTGGGAGGTTGCGCGCGGGCGGCAAGCGGCCGATTCTAGGTCCAGGGTGGGCCGGATAACCGTCCAGATCCTGCTCCACGAGGCATGAAGCGGCCCCGATTGGGGAAAGAGCCTTATGATGGCGGGGGTCAGCACCCGTGAAACAATTCCAACGGGTTTGCGTTGTCGAGGGATCGTGGTTACCCTTGGTGGGAGCCGCGACGAGGGGCAGACGCAGATCCTCACGACCTGCCGAAGCCATGGATGGGTTTCGGGAGCCGAGGCTCACGGCACGGAGGCCAACACAATGGTAGGGAGACCACCTATGCGAATCAAGAACATCATCACTGGCGCGGTGCTTTGCGTCGCGCTCTTCGCGGCCGCCCCGGCGTACGCGCAGACCGCTTCGCAGAACGCCTACAGCCACCCGGCTGGCAGCGTCCAGCAGCAGCTCAGCGACCGCACACACCACGAGCCCGTGGTGTCCGAGAAGGAGAGCGGCAAGCTTCCGTTCACCGGTCTGGACATCGCGCTGGTCGTCGCCGCTGGCGGCGTGCTTCTGGCGATGGGCTTCGGAATCCGGCGCCTGAGCCGGCCCGAGGTAGCCTGACTGCCACCGAATCCGGGTAGATCACTAAACCTTCGGGGGGACCGCCCCGATAGTGGGCGGAGAGAGTGATTTATGCCTGGATCCGGCCAACCCGCACGAGAGGACGTCGCCGTCGCGCCGTCCGCCCGGGTGCTGGGGCAGGATGGGTTGGCCTCCGCCGTACCCGATGAGCTGATCCCTGCGCCGCCGGGCCCGGCGGCGCTGGACCAGCCTCGGCGGCACCGCATGGCGCGCGCCGGGCGACTCCTGGAGGGACGCGCCTGGACCGCCACCTCGGTCACGGCGGACACGCTCATGCTGGTCCTGGCCGTGACGGCGGCGCTGATCGGCGCCAACGCGGCGCACGTCCACGCCGCCGAGCCCGCCTTGGCCTGGGCCTTCCCCCCGCTGGTCGTCGGCCTCCTGGCGATCCGCGGCCTGTACCGCCAGAAGATCACGGTGCAGTACCTCGACGAAGCGGGGCACGTGGTGGGCGCCTGCTCGGTCGCGGCGATGCTCATCATCGCCCTGGTCACCTTCACGAACGCCGCGAGCGGGGAGGCCGAGCTCCTGGCCCGCGTCTGGGCGTTCGGCATGGTCTACGTCGCCGGCAGTCGCTACGTGCTGGGCGTGACTCAGCGCCGGGCGCGCGTCGAGCGCGTCGTGGCGCAGCCCACCCTGATCTTCGGCGCGGGGCGGATCGGCGCCCAGGTAGAGCGCCGCCTCGACGATCACCCCGAGCTCGGGCTCGAGCCGATCGGCTACGTGGATCCATTCCCACCCGAAGAGAGCCAGGTGCCCGGCCGGCGAGCGCCTCTGTTGGGCGGCCCGGACGACCTCGAGTCGATCGTGGCGCGGACCGGAGCCAAGCACGTCGTGCTGGCGTTCCTCTCGTCGCGCGGGTCCGACGCCCTGCTGGTCCCGATCGTGCGCCGCTGCGACGAGCTGGGGCTCCAGGTGTCGCTGGTGCCGCGCCTGTTCGAGAGCATGAACGTGCGCGCCGAGATCGAGCACATCGGAGGCATCCCGCTCTTCCGCCTGCGCGCCGTGCGCCCCAAGGGCTGGCAGTTCGCCATCAAGCACGTGCTGGACCGCCTGGTGGCCGCGCTCCTGATCGCGCTCCTGGCGCCGCTCATCGTCGCGGCCGTCGCCGCCGTGCAGCTCTCTTCGAGGGGGCCCGTGTTCTTCCGCCAGCGCCGCGTGGGTCGCGACGGGCGCGACTTCGACCTGCTCAAGTTCCGCTCGATGCGCCTGCCGGGCGACCGCCCCCAGGACAACGTCTCCGTGCTGCTGCCCGAGGACACGGCCCCCGGCGGCGTGGAGGGAACGGACCGCCGTACCGCGGTCGGCCGGCTGCTGCGCCGGGTCTCCATCGACGAGCTGCCGCAGCTGTTCAACGTGCTGCGCGGCGAGATGAGCATCGTGGGGCCGCGGCCCGAGCGACCCGAGTTCGTGGAGCTGTTCGAGCGCCGGGTCGACCGCTACGAGGACCGCCACCGCGTCAGGGCGGGAATCACGGGCTGGGCCCAGGTGCACGGGCTGCGCGGCAAGACCTCGCTCTCGGACCGGATCGAGTGGGACAACTACTACATCGAGAACTGGTCGCTCTGGCTCGACCTCAAGATCCTGCTCATGACGATCTCGGCGGTCTTCAGGCCGGTCGAGTAGGGCTCGGCCCCATGGGTCGCGCAGCGAATAGCCTTGGGGCGAGGCCGTGATCGACCTCCACTGCCACATCCTTCCCGGACTGGACGACGGCCCGGTCAACTTCGACTTCAGCGTCGCGATGGCGCGCGCGGCCGCCGAGGCGGGGATCGACGTCGTGGTCGCCACGCCACACATCCGGTCCGACTACCAGGTGGACCCGGACCAGATCGCGACCGGCGTGCGCGAGCTGAACGAGGCCATCGCCGCACAGGGCATCCAGCTTCTCGTGCTGGCGGGAGGCGAGGTGGCCCTGCCGAAGGCGGCTGAGCTTGATGACGAGGTGCTGTCCACGCTCTGCCTGGGGTCGGGGGACTACCTGCTGCTGGAGAGCCCGTACCGCTCGAGCGACATCGACCTGGAGGGGATCGTGCGCGATGTCCAGCAGCGCGGCTTCCGCCCGCTCCTGGCGCACCCGGAGCGCTGCCCGATCTTCCAGCGCGACCCGGGACGCCTGGCCAAGCTCGTGAACAGCGGTGTGCTCTGCTCGATCACGGCGTCGTCGCTCGGAGGCGGCTTCGGCACCACGGTCCGGCACTTCGCCCTGGAGCTCCTGCACGACGGCCTGGTTCACGACGTGGCGTCCGACGCCCACGACCACCTGCACCGGCCACCCGACCTCCTGTCCGGCTTCGAGTCGGCCGAGGCCGGCATGCCGGGGATCCGCGGCCAGGCCACGTGGTTCACCGTCACGGCGCCGGTGGCCATCGTCTCGGGGAGGCCGCTCCCGCCGCCGCCCGACCCGCCGCCGCGTCCGCCGCTCTCGCGCTGGCGACGGCGCCTCGTGGACAGGCACTGAGCACCCCGTTGCGAGTCATCCACCTCGCCAATTACGGCGGCCCCTACCCGGGATCGTTCATCCCGATGGTCGAGGCCGCGGCGCGCGCCGTGCGCGAGCGGGGCGGCGAGGCGACGCTGGCGTTCAGCGAGAGCGCACGGGAGCGCTCCTGGATGCGGCAGCTGGAGGCGGGCCAGGTGCCGGTGGCCGTGGCGCCGCGCGGCGACGACCGCGCCAAGGCGCGCTGGATCGCGGAGCTGGCGGGAAACGGG
The DNA here is from genome assembly GCA_034664185.1 of Thermoleophilaceae bacterium. Classification (GTDB taxonomy): domain Bacteria; phylum Actinomycetota; class Thermoleophilia; order Solirubrobacterales; family Thermoleophilaceae; genus AC-37. The sequence goes on along the minus strand of JAXDIC010000032.1, from coordinate 1,061 downwards.
GACCACCCGACGATCCTGCACACCCACTTCACGACGTTCGACCTGCCCGCGCTCCGGGCGGCGCGCGGGCGTCCGCGCACCGCGGTGCTCTGGAACATGCACACGAGCCTCCGCCAGGAGCGCTCGATGCGCCTGCGCAACAGCGCGAAGTTCGCTCTCGCGGGCCGGCGGGTGGCGGCAATCGTGTGCGTCGGGGAGTCGATCGCGGCGGAGGTCGGCGCCAGGCACGCACCGAGCGGGCGCGTGGTGGTCCTGCAGAACGCGATCGACGTGGAGCGCTTCCCGCCGATCGACGCCGCCCGGCGCTCGGAGGCGCGGAGGCGCCTGGGCCTGGACGAGGGCTTGCCCGTGCTGCTCCACTTCGGCTGGGACTGGCATGTCAAGGGCGGCGACCTGCTGGCCGGAGCGGTGCAGCGCCTGGCGCGCCTCGGGCCCGTGGCGGCGCTGTCGGTGGGGTGTGACCCGAAGGTCGTGGCGGCCCAGAGCGAGCGTCTGGGGCTCCCTGAGGGCGCCCTGAGGGTCCTGGAGCCCACGGACGACGTGGCGGGGCTGTATGCCGCCGCCGACGTCTTCGCCGCCACCAGCCGCGCGGAGGCGTTCTCGTTCGCCGCCGTCGAGGCGGTGGCCAGCGGCCTGCCTGTGGTGGCCACCGACATCCCGGCCCACGCGACGATCGCACGCGAGATCGGCAACGTGCGGCTGGTGCCCCACGACCCCGATGCGGTGGCGGGTGCGGTCCGGGAGACGCTGGCGCGAGACCCCGCGGACGCGGCGGAGGACGCCGCGCGCGGGCGTGCGCGCGTGGCCGAGAGGATGGATCTGGCGAGCTGGTCGCGGCGCCTGATGGAGCTGTACGAACGCGCCCTCCAACCCTGACCGGCGCGGGCGATGGACGTTTGTCCTAGCAAGGCTCCATAACCGTGGGGACCCCGGAGTGAGGGCCCGATTGGAAGGGCATGCCCCTTCCCCCCGCCGCCCTCCTCCGCCGCTCCTCCCTGATCGCCTCCGCCGCCGCCCTCGTGCTGGCCGCGAGCGGCACGGGCAGCGCCGGCGCCGACGCG
>JAXDIC010000015.1:0-6030 GCA_034664185.1 Thermoleophilaceae bacterium | reverse complement strand
GACGACGCGCTCGAAGATCGCGCTCCTGGCCGAGGCGCTCCGGTGGCCCGTCCTGGCCGATGCCACCTCCGGCCTGCGCTGCGGCCCGGACGCGGAGCGGCTCGGCTCGATCGCGCACTACGACGTGCTGCTGCGAAGCCAGGGATTCGCCGAGTCGCATCTGCCCGACCTGGTCTTGCGGGTGGGCGATGCCCCGACGTCGAAGCCCCTGCGCGCATGGCTAGCCCGCTGCCGGCAGGTCGTGGTGGACCCCGCCGGGTCGTGGAACGAGCCCACGAGGCTGGCCGAGCGCGTGGTGGGCGGCACGGCCGCGGACGTCTGCGATCGTCTGCTGTCTGGGCTCGAAGACGGCCCAGCCCCGGAGCAGGACTGGCTCGAGTCCTGGCAGCGGGCCGATGCCCTCGTCCCCCCCGCCCTCGCGGCCGTGGACGACCCGTTCGAGCCCAAGGTGTGGAACGCCGTGGCCGGCGCCGCCCCCGCCGGCTCGACTCTGTTGGTGGCGTCGTCGATGCCGATCCGCGACGTGGAGGCCTTCATGCCGCGGACGGCAAAGCCGCTCACGGTGCTCGCCAACCGGGGCGCGAACGGGATCGACGGGACCGCTTCGTCGGCCGCCGGCGCCGCCCTGGGCCTGGGCGCGCGCACCTTCCTGCTCACCGGCGAGCTGGCGCTCCAGCACGACCTGGGCGGCCTCTTGGCAGCGCGCCGGCTGGGCGTGGAGCTGACCGTGGTGTGCGCCAACAACGGGGGCGGCGGGATCTTCGACTTCCTGCCGGTGGCGGGCGCCGCGGACTCAGCGGCCTACGAGGAGCACATCGCCACGCCCTCGGGCATCGACCTCGGGGACGTGGCGAAGCTGGCGGGGCTCCCCCATGTCCTTGCCACTACGGCTGACGAGGTCAAGGAGGCGGCTGCCCGCCCCGCACTGGTCGAGGTGCGCACCGACCGCGCGCGCAACGTGGAGCAGCACCGCGCGCTACGTAAGCTCGTCGAGCATCAGCTCGGCGAGCCCGCGCGGCCCAGCCTCTAGCGTCCGCGCCGGTCTGTCGTTACTGTGGCGCGAGTGCCTTGTTGACGATGGCCTCGACCGTCTTGTGTTGAGGGTCGGCCGCCGGGGCTTGCTGTGCTGCCTGCTGGGCGGATTCGAGGGCTGACTGGAATCGCGTCTGCGTGACAAGTGCCAGAAGGCGCTCCTGCGCGGTCGCCAGGAACTTGGGAGCACTGAAGCCCGCCGTCAGAGTCAGGGCCACGACCCTCCACAAGTCGTACTGGTGGACCTTGGCCGTGCCCTTGGCAACCTCGTCGATGGGACTGAAGATCCCCATTGCAAGGGCAGCTGCGATCATCCCGAGGAACAGGCTGGCGGGGGTGCCAAGGTCGTAGTACTTATTGGTCAGCCGTCTCCAGCCTTCCCACACACCCTCCTCGTTCTGTCCGTCGACCTTACGGACCTTCAGCAACTCCGCGGCGAAGCCACCCAGCGCACCCGCAATAAGTACGAGCCCGACCAGGGCAAGCTTGGCGCCGGTCTTCTCGAGCTCAAAGGTCATGTAATTCCTCCCCCGTGGACTGCGGTGACCCTACCTATTGCGCAAGATCCTCGCAATAGTCGACGGTCGTACCTCGCTCAAGTGAGGAGCGGCAGCAGCGCCTGCAGCTTGGCCTCGTTGACCGCCAGCTCCTCGCTCGGCACCGAGTCGCGCACGATCCCCTCGCCCGCGTAGAGATGCGCGACCGTGTCGCGCAGGAGCGCGCAGCGCAGCGCCACGCAGAACTCGCCGTCCTCCGCCAGGTCGGTCCACCCGACCGGGCCCGCGTACCAGCCGCGGTCCAGTCCCTCGAGGGCCGGAATCAGCGGCAGCGCCCGCGCGCTGGGCTCGCCGCCCACCGCGGGTGTGGGATGCAGCAGGCCGGCAAGCTCTACGCAGGCGATCGGCTCCGACAGCTGGGCGCGGATCGGCGTGGCCAGGTGCTGGACGTTGTGGACCTTGACCACGACCGGCTCGTCGGCGGCCGCAACCCACACGCTGACCGGCCGTAGGGCCCGCTCGATCCGCCGTACGACGATGGCCTGCTCCTCGCGATCCTTCGGGGTCTGCAGGAGCTGCTCGGCCAGGTGGCGGTCGACCGACGGGTCGGCGCTCCGCCGGCGGGTGCCCGCCAGCGCCACGGTCTGCGCGCGCTGGCCGTCGCGGCGCACCAGCAGCTCGGGGCTGGCGCCGAGGAACGCGACCTCCGGCGTTCCGACCAGGTAGCAGTAGCACGAGGGGAACGCGGCCCGCAGCCCGTCGTACACGGCACCGGGCTCCACCGGGCGAGGCATGTGCACACGCACCTCGCGCGCCAGGACCACCTTCTCCACCTCACCCGCCTCGATCTTCTCGGTGGCCCGCCGGATGGCCGACTCGAAGTGCTCGGCGGGGGCGGCGCTGGCCACGCGGGCGGGCTCCACCGGGTCGGGGTCGAGCAGCGGCATGGCCGCCGGCCGCAGCTCGTCCAGCCGGGCCTCGATGCGCTCGAACAGCGCACCCGGCGCCTCGTCGCCCTGCACGAGGACGCTGGCCGTGAGCCACACCGAGTCGCCCCGGCGGGCGAGCGAGACCTCGGGAAGGGTGAGCAGGGCCGGCGGCAGGCTCGTCCACTCCGGCACCGCGCCGCCCTCGCCCGCGAACGCGAACCCGCCCACCCACACCGGCCCGACGCCCTGGGCGGGCCCCGGCTCCGGCTCGTCGACCAGGGCGTCCAGCGCCAGGCGCCGGCAGTCCGCGGCCACATGGGCGAAACGGTCCGCTCCGGCGGACTCCACGGTCGCCGCCTGGCCCAGGCCGGCGAGCGCGAAGCGCTGGCGGTCGGGCTGCTCGAAGCAGAAGAAACGGTCGGCGGAGCGCCGGGCCGCCAGCACCGTGGCCGAGGGGTCCGCCGCCCGGTCCACGGCGCACGTCACGCTGGCGATCACGGGCCTCCGCTGCCGGCGTGCCAGCACGGACGCGGTGCCGATCCGCTCCCCCAGCCGCTGCAACGACGCGGCATCGAGAGCGAGCGACCCTCCGCTCGCTGCGACCCGCGTGGACAACTCCGGCCCTACGTGGCCGCGCGGCCGCGCGAGATTGCTATCTCGCCGGTCCGGACCATCTCGATCAGGCCGAACGGGCGGACCATCCGCTCGAACGCCTCGATCTTCTCGTCGGTGCCGGTGATCTCGATGGTGACCGCGCGCTTGGACACGTCGATGACCTTGCCGCGAAAGATGTCGGTGAACTGCATCAGCTGCCCGCGCGACTCGCCGTCGGCCGAGACCTTGAACAGCGCCAGCTCGCGCGCCACGGCCTCGGCGGGCTCCAGGTCGCGGATCTTGATCACGTTGACCAGCTTGTGCAGCTGCTTGGTGACCTGGTCGATCGGGTGCAGCGCGCCGTCGACGGTGAGCGTCATGCGCGACAGCGTGGGATCGTCCGTGGGCCCCACGGCCAGCGTCTGGATGTTGAAGCCGCGGCGCGAGAACAGGCCCGCGATGCGCGCCAGCACGCCCGGCTTGTTCTCCACGAGCAGCGACAGGATGTGCTTGCGGCCCGTGTGGATTCCCCCGGCCGCCTCGAGGTCGGCGAGGTTGAGAACCTCTTTGGTGCCGGGCTCACCCATGCCGCATAGCCCCTAGCCCACCATGTCGCGAGCGGCCTGACCCGCGGGGATCATCGGGTAGCAGTTCTCTTCCTTCGTGACCTGGACGTCCAGGACGACGGGTCCCTCGGTGTCGATCGCCTCGCGCATCTGGTCCACGAGCGTGCCCTTGTCGGTGGCGCGCATGCCCACCGCCCCGTACGCCTCGGCCAGCTTGACCCAGTCCGGGGTGGTGCCCATGTCGACGGCGGAGTAGCGCTTGTCCCAGAACAGCTCCTGCCACTGGCGAACCATGCCCAGGTAGCCGTTGTTCATGATGAAGACCTTGACGGGGATGTTCTCCGAGACGGCCGTGGCCAGCTCCTGCGAGGTCATCTGGAGCGAGCCGTCGCCCGCCAGGCAGATGACCGTCTGATCGGGGCACCCGATCTTGGCTCCGATCGCGGACGGCAGGCCGAAGCCCATCGTGCCCAGGCCGCCGGAGTTGATCCAGCGCCGTGGCTCCGTGAAGTGGAAGTACTGCGCGGCCCACATCTGGTGCTGCCCGACGTCGGACGTGACGATCGCGTCGCCGCCCGTGGCCTCGTACATCGCCTCGACCATGTACTGCGGCTTGATCTCAGGGCCATCGGACGGCTCGTAGCCCAGCGGGTAGCGCTCCTGCCAGCCGCGGATGCGCTCCAGCCAGCCGTCGAGTCGCGCCGAGTCGGCCTCCAGCGCGCGGTACTCGCGCGAGAGCTTGGGCAGGATGTTCTTGGCGTCGCCGACGATCGGGATGTGCGCCGGCACGTTCTTGGAGATCTCAGCCGGATCGATGTCGATGTGGATGAACTTGGCCCGCGGAGCGAACTCGGACAGCTTGCCGGTGATCCGGTCGTCGAAGCGGGCGCCCACCGCGCAGATCAGGTCGGCCTCGTCCATCGCGTAGTTGGCGCTGCGCGTGCCGTGCATGCCGAGCATGCCCAGCCACTGCTCGTGCGTGCCCGGGAACCCGCCCAGGCCCATCAGCGTGCACGTGACCGGGAAGCGGTCCGAGGTGCAGAACTCGAACAGCTCGGCCGCGGCGTTCGCGTTGATCACGCCCCCGCCTGCGTAGATGACCGGGCGGCGCGAGTTGGCCAGGGCCTTGGCGGCCAGCCGGATCTGCTTGGCGTTGCCGTCGGTGGTCGGCTGGTAGCCCGGCAGGTGGACCCGGTCGACGGGCTCGTAGTTGATGTCGGCGCGCGAGAGGTCCTGCGGCACGTCCACCAGCACCGGCCCGGGGCGGCCGGAGCGGGCGATGTGAAACGCCTCGTGGATGGCCATCGGGATGTCGCGCGGGTCCTGCACCATCAGCGAGTGCTTGACGATGGGCATGGTGATGCCGGTCACGTCGGCCTCCTGGAAGCCGTCGGTGCCCATCAGGTCGGTGCGGACCTGCCCGGTGATGAAGACGGTGGGGACCGAGTCCATGACCGCGTCCGCGATGGCGGTGACCAGGTTGGTGGCCCCGGGGCCGGAGGTGGCCAGCGCCACGCCGACCTTGCCCGACGCCTTGGCGTAGCCCTCGGCCGCGTGGCCGGCGCCCTGCTCGTGGCGGCACAGCACGTGGCGGACACCGCCGTCGTAGAGCGCGTCGTAGGTGGGCAGGTTGGCCCCGCCCGGGATCCCGAAGACGGTGTCCACGCCCTCGGCCTTGAGGCACTCGATGATGGCGTTGACGGCTCTCACTGCGCGAATCTCCTCTTGGCGGGGGCCACGGCCGACCCCTCGGCCGCAGGTCAGCCGAGTCTACCAGCGGGTTTTGGGCCCTCCGAAGCTCTGGCGGCAGCTACCGCGCGGGGCGCGGCGCAAGCACTTCGCTGGGGAACTGGAGGTCTGCTCCGCAGCGCATGCAGACCTGGTCGTGCATGGCCACCACGTTGCCGCACTCCTCGCAGGCGCGATGCAGCTCCTGGCTCTCCCAGCGGTGCAGCAGCGCCGCGAGCAGGCCGAGCACGGGCAGCGCGAACCCGACCAGGAACCAGATCGGGAACGACCCGCCCTTGATCCGGCCGACCACGCCCGCGGCCAGCCCGAAGAAGAACATGATCACCAGGAACTCCACGGCGTGGGCCCTGCCTACAGGAGCCGGTTGAGCGCCCAGATCACGGCTATCACGGCGGCTATGCCCACGACCGTCCAGGCCACGAACGCCACCACGCCGATCACGATCTTGAGCAGGATCCAGCCCGCGACGAGCAGCACCGCGATGGCCAGGGCCTTGCCAGCAATGTTGGAGAGCGATTCGCTCATGCCCTCATTGTCTCAGACCCGGCCGCCGGATCAGAGAACGTGGGGCGGTCGCGTGGGCACGTACCGGTCGAGCCCCGGCAGCGGCACCGAGCACATGACCCAGCTGGGCCAGAAGACCTTGAAGCCCACCTTGCGCAA
>JAXDIC010000380.1:0-5651 GCA_034664185.1 Thermoleophilaceae bacterium | reverse complement strand
ACCGGCAGGATGTCGCGCACCGAGCCGATCTTCTGGTTGGCGATCAGGATGTACGGGTCCTCGAGGACCGCCTCCATGCGCTCCTGGTCGGTGACCATGTAGGGCGAGATGTAGCCCTTGTCGAACTGCATTCCCTCGGTGAACTCGAGGTCCATGCCGAACGTCTGGCCCTCCTCGACGTTGACCACGCCGTCCTTGCCGACCTTGTCGATCGCGTCGGCGATCACGTCGCCGATCTCGTCGTCGGCGGCCGAGATGGCGGCCACGCGCGCGATCTGATCCTTGCCCGAGACCTCCTTCGACTGGCTGCGGATGTCCTCCACGACCTGGTCGACGGCCTTCTCGATGCCGCGCTTGAGCGCCAGCGGGTTGGCACCCGCGGCGACGTTCTTGAGACCCTGGCGAACGATCGCCTGGGCGAGCACGGTGGCCGTGGTGGTGCCGTCGCCGGCAACGTCGTTGGTCGCCGTGGCGACCTCACGCACGAGCTGCGCGCCCTGGTTCTGGAAGACGTCCTCGACCTCGATCTCGCGAGCGATCGTGACGCCGTCGTTGGTGATGGTCGGCGCGCCGAACTTCTTGTCCAGCACCACGTAGCGGCCCTTGGGGCCAAGGGTTACCTTGACCGCGTTGGCGACCGCGTCGACGCCGGCTTCGAGAGCCGCGCGCGCCTCCTGGTCGTACTTGAGCTCCTTGTGAGCCATGCTTTCAGTTCCTCCGTCTAGTTCCGGTGGGGTGGGTTAGGCGACCTTCGCGAGAACGTCCGATTCGCGCAGGACCAGCAGGTCCTCGCCCTCGATGACGATCTCGGTGCCGCCGTACTTGGAGTAGAGGACCTCGTCGCCCTCGGCGACGTCGAGCGGCGTGCGCTTGCCGCTGTCCTCGTTGACCTTCCCGTCGCCGACAGCCAGCACCTTGCCGCGCTGTGGCTTCTCCTTCGCGGTGTCGGGAAGGACGATGCCGCTCGCGGTGGTCTCTTCCTCCTCCACCGCCTTGACGATCAGTCGATCGCCGAGTGGCTTGAGCTTCATTCGCTAAAACCTCCGTTGGATTACGTCGCTGAAAAACTCTCTTGGCACTCTAGCACCGAGAGTGCCAGCAGCCAACGGCCACCTTTCGGCTCTACAGCGCGGAAAAACCTCGTGCCGGCCGTAGGCCGCCGAGCGGCTGGTTGAACGCGCTAGTTCTGGGACGGCGCGCCGGGCTGGAGCCGGCCCGAGATCTCCTCGGGTCGCTCCAGGATCGCCGAGAAGCGGACGACCGTGACGGTGTCGTCCTGGCTGACCTCGCGGCCGTAGATCTGCTCGAGGAAGTGGGTCGTCTCCTCGAGGCGGCGGAACTCGGGGTTGTCGTGCTCGATGTCGCGCGGCGAGAGCTCGCTGACGCGCTTGACCTCCACCCCGTCGATCACGGCGTCGAAGATCTTCTCCCGCGGCGCGTGCTGGAAGCCGACCGTGATCATCACCACGTGGCCCTTGCGGTACTTGCCGCTCTTGTCGCCAAGGCGGATCGTGGCGGTCTTGCGGCCGCGCTTGAGCTGGTCGATGAAGACCGGCGAGTAGAAGTTCAGGACATACACGGGGCGCGCGGAGACTACCGGCCCGAGCCGAGGCTGGAAAGGGCGGCCTTCGCCATGTCCCGCTCGCCGCGGTAGGCCAGCAGCCGGGGGGCATCCTCGAGCGGGACCCACTCGGCCGAGTCGACCTCGTGATCGTGGTCGCGGACGCTGCCCGACCGGTAGCGGAAGAGAAAGAAGCTGACGACCTTCAGCACCCGCTGCCCGTCGCGGTGGTACCAGTACCTCACGTCGCCCAGCTTCTCGATCAGCTCGGCCTCGATGCCCGCCTCCTCGCGGACTTCCCGCGCCGCCGCCTGCGCGGCGCTCTCCCCGGGATCGATGTGGCCCTTCGGGAGCGCCAGCACGGTGCCGTCCTTCACCCGTACGGCCGCCACGAAGTGGCGACCCCGGAAGCGCCGCAGGGCGACGCCACCCGCCGAGAACTCGCGGATCACGATTCGGACGCTTCCGGGACGAGCGGCACGAAGCGGACCGGCACGACCGCCTCCTCGACGCCCTCGCGGAAGCGCATCAGGTCCTCCGCGCCGTCGCGCCTGACCGGGCAGACCAGCGCGGCACCGGGCGCCAGCTGCTCGACCAGCGCGGGCGGCGGGCCGCCGTGCGCCGCCGCCGTGACCGATATGCCACCGAAGGGGGCTCGCTCAGGTACGCCGGCGATCCCGTCGCCGACGCGGACCTCGACGCGGTCGTAGCCCAGCTCCGCGAGCGTCGCACGGGCGCGCTCGGCGAGCGCGGCGTGACGCTCGACCGTGACCACCTCGGCGCAGCAGCGCGAGAGGACCGCCGCGGCGTAGCCCGAGCCGGTGCCCACCTCCAGCACGCGCTCGTCCCCGCGGAGCTCGAGCAGCGCGGTCATGCAGGCCACGATCCACGGCTGCGACATCGTCTGGCCCTCGCCGATCGCCACCGCGCCGTCGCGGTAGGCGCTGCGGCGCTGCTCCTCCGGGAGGAAGCGCTCGCGCGGCACCTCCGCCATCGCGGTCAGCACCCGCTGGTCGGTGATCCCGCGCTGCAGCAGCTGGCGCTCGACCATGCGCAGCCGCCGGCGGACGTCCCGGTCGCGGGAAGGCCCGGCCGCGTCGTCGCCGTCAGTAGATGTAGTTGTTGAGCGCCTTGGGGTCATGCACAAGGATCTTCCCCCGCCCCGTGTCGATCACCCCCGCGCGCTCCAGCTTGGCCAGGAAGCGGCTGGCGCTCTCGCGCGAGGAGCCCGAGAGCTGCGCGATCTGGGCCTGCGTGGCCTTGATGAGGATCTCCCGCGGCTCCGTGTCCCCCGCCTCGGCCGCCAGCGCCTCGACCTGCGCCAGAAGGGCGCTGGCCACGCGCCCCTCGACGGTCTGGAAGGTCTGACGCGCAAGCCGCTCGTTGGCCGCCCGGATGCGGTCGGCGAGGCCGGCCAGCATCGCCACCGCGATGTCCGGGTTGGCGACGATCGTCCGGCGGAGATCGCCCGCCAGGATCGCCACGGCCTCCGTGGGCTCGGTGGCCTCGACGGTGGCCGAGCGCTCCTCGCCTCCGAACATCGCCAGCTCGCCGAAGATCGCTCCCTCCCGCAGCTCGGCCAGGGCGATCTGGCGGCCATCCGTGTGACGGCGGGTGACCCGCACGGAGCCCGAGCGGATCACGTAGCAGGTGTCGCCGGGGTCGCCCTCGCGGAACACGGCCTCTCCGGCCAGCCAGCGCCGCGGGACCGCAACCTGCACGAGCTCGGCCAGTTCCGGCTCCGAGAGCGCCCCGAACAGCGATACGCGGCCCAGCAGCCGAGCGGTGTCCTCGCCGCTGGACATGAGCGCATGATGTCACCCCTTGCCCCAGATGGGAGCGCGCGGTACCTTGACTCTCCACGGAAGCACGCCAAAGGCAAGGAGGCCGAATGGCACGCAGGATGGGCTTACGCACATTGGCGCTCGCGTCGTTCTTCGGAGGCGCCGCGGCGGTCGCCGAAATCGTCCACAGGACGATGCACCTGACTTTCTAGGAACCCTCAGGAGAGGACGGCTTCGCGCCGGCGGCGCTTGACGCCGCCGGCCACGGCCCAGGCGAGGGCGCCGAGAAGGGCGAACGGCAGCACCGCGGCCGCTACGCGCAGCAGGATCGCCGTCGCTGCGACCAACGAGTGCAGCGAGCCGCGCAGCGCGCGGTCCACGCCGCCGAGCGGGCCCGTGGCGCCGCGGCGGCTCTTGGCGACGAGGAAGACCGAGACCCTGGTGTAGTCGGTCCGCCGCTTGAGGCTGCTCAGCTGGCCGCGCAGCTGTTGGATGTCGATCGAGAGCCGGTCGAGCCGGGAGCGCAGCCTGTCCGCGTCGTGCGTCGTGGTGGCGTGGGACAGCTGCCGCAGCAGGCCGCGCCGCTCGACCAGGTCGGCGGTCAGCCGGTCGCTGACCGAGGCGAACGTGCCGGTCACGTCGTGACCGGAGTCGGTCCGGGAGCGCACCTCCGCGAGCCTCGAGAGGTCGGCGATCGTGCTCTGGAGCTGAGAGCTGGGCACGCGCAGCTCGAAGGAGCCGGAGTGCGAGCTGCCCTGCCCGCTGGAGAGCGAGGAGCTGAGCACGTAGCCGCGATGGCGGTCCACGACCTGGAGGATCTGGCCCCCAACCCTGTCGAGGCGGTCGTCGGGCGCGGCCAGCGTGAGCTCGGAGGAGCGCTCGACGCGGCGCTGAGGTGCGATCGTCGCCGCGCTCGGGCTGGTCTTCCGGCTCAAATCACTTAGCGGGACCGGCGCCTGCGGGCGCCGCTGAGCGGGGAAGGCCGACGTGATGACCTGATCGTGCCCGCCGAACAGCCCGGAGAGAGCGCCAGCCACCGCGACCACGACCAGCGCGGACGCCGCTACACCGGCCAGCGCGAGCCGCGGGCGGCGGAACCCGGCGAGCGCCGGGCGCCGCTTCCGCCGGCCGAAGCGGTCCGCCACGAGCGCGTCCAGGCGCCGCTCGAACTCCGGGTCGGGCGCCGGGGACTCGGCCTCCAGAGCCAGCGCCAGCTCCTGGAGCTCGCGCTCCACCGAGTCGGCGGCGCTGGCGCGACCGCTGGCGAGGGCGTCGTCCACGGCTCGAAGCGCGGCGATCGGATCAGTCGTGCTCATGGCATGCCTCTCTCAGCTTCTGGAGCACCCGGTGGAGCCGCGTGCCGGCGTTCGACTCGGACACGCCCAGCACCCGGGCGATCTCGACGTTGGTCAGGCCGCCCCCGAACTTGAGCGCCACCAGCTCGCGCTCGCGCGGATCGAGCTGGCGCACGGCGGCCTGAACGACCTGCCGGGCGATGGCCCGCTCCGCCTGCTCCTCCAAGCTGGCGACGTCGGCCTCCGCGTGCTCGACCTCGAGCCCGGCCCGCCGTCCGCGCCGCCGGAGCTCGTCGAGCGCCGCGTTGCGGGCGATGCCGAACAGCCAGCCGTCGGCGCTGCCGCGGCTCGCCCTGTAGCTGCGGCGCTTGCGATAGGCGCGCTCGAAGACCTGCGCCGTGACCTCCTCGGCCGCGGATCGATCGCGGAGCAGAGATGCCACGTAGGCGTACACGCGGGTGAACGTGCGGCGGTAGAGCGCGTCGAAGTCCTCGATGGAATCGACACGCCGTGCGGACATGAGGGGCGAAGCTGGCTCGGCCACGGCTTCCTGCACATCATGAATACGCCCGGCCGGGCAATCCATCACACCCAGCTCGGCATCCCACCGCGCAACTATCGTGTTCGGTCGCCGTTCGTATCCCAAATGCCGCGACCCGATACCCCTTCCGCGCTGCCTGGCCCCCTGCGTGCCGTCGCGTGCCTGGCCATCCTCTGCCTGACGACCATCGCGGCTGGCAGCTCGCTGGCGCACGCGGCCAAGGCCAACAAGAACCACTGGGCCACGATCAACGTGTGCGACACCCAGGCCCACCCCAACGAGCTGGGCATCCGGGCCCGCATGCCTGGAAACGGGCGCCACCAGCGGATGTACATGCGCTTCCTCGCCGAGTACCAGGCGGGCGACGGCAGCTGGCACCGCGTAGCGGTCGGGGGGACGTCGCCGTGGGAGTACGCCGGATCTGCGCTCTTCACCTACCAGGAGCTGGGCTACACGTTCAGCTTCGATCA
>JAXDIC010000253.1:0-6324 GCA_034664185.1 Thermoleophilaceae bacterium | reverse complement strand
CGACTCCTTGAGCTGCGGCCCCAGCCGCTCGAAGCGCTCGCCGATGCCCGCCGGGATCTTGGTGAGGCTGGTCTCGACGGCCTCGCGCGCGCGGTGCAGGTCGGGGTTCAGGCGAACGCGGTTGAAGTAGCGCGACAGCGCGCCGACGTTGGGGGCGATCGACATGCCGTTGTCGTTCAGCACGATCACGATCGGCATGTCCAGGCCGCCGGCGTTGTGCAGCGCCTCGAAGGCGACGCCGCCGGTCAGGGCGCCGTCGCCGATCACCGCCACCACCTTGCCGTCCTTCTCGACGCCCTGGCGCATGGCCTCCTTCAGGCCGACCGCGTACGAGACCGAGGTGGACGCGTGGCCCGCGCCCATGATGTCGTGCTCGGACTCGGGGATCGAGCAGAAGGGCGCCAGGCCGCCGTACTTGCGGATGGTGGCCAGGCGGTCGCGGCGGCCGGTGAGGATCTTGTGCGGGTAGGCCTGGTGGCCGACGTCCCAGAGCACCTTGTCGCGCGGGGAGTCGAGCAGGCTGTGCAGCGCCACGGCCAGCTCGCACGTGCCGAGGTTGGCGCCGAAGTGCCCGCCGACCTCGCCGATCGTGTCGATGATCAGCTCGCGGACCTCCTGCGCCACCCGCTGCAGATCCGGGTCTGAGAGCCCGTGCAGGTCCTTCGGGCCGTCGATCTTGTCCAGGAAGCTCATGTCTGCCTTGTGAGTATGTAGTCGGTTATCTGCTCGAGCGTCGCGGTTCGGCCCCCCGCCTCCCCCAGCGCGGCGCGCGCCTTGGCGTGCGAGTCGGCGGCCAGCTCGCGGGCGCGGTCCACCCCGAACACGCTCACGTACGTCCGCTTGCCGTGGCGCTCGTCCGATCCCTGCGGCTTTCCCAGCGCGACTTCGTCGCCCGTCACGTCGAGGATGTCGTCGACGATCTGGAAAAGCACACCAAGCTCCGCGGCAAACCGGTCGAACGCAAGTGTCGCAGGTGTCGTCATGCCCGCCCACATGAGTACGCATTGGACGGACGCGCCGATCAGTTGGCCGGTCTTCAGCTCGTGCACGTGGCGCAGCGCGCCCTGGTCTGTGTCGTCGGTCGCGCTCACGTCCAGGTACTGGCCGCCCACCATCCCCCCCACGCCCGCCGCGTCCACGATCCGCTGCAGCGCGGCCAGCACGCGCTCCGGCTCGCCCGCCTGGCACTCCACCACCAGCCGGATCGCCTCCGCGAACAGACCGTCGCCGGCGAGTATCGCCACGTCCTCGCCGAAGGCCACATGGCAGGTCGGCTTGCCGCGTCGCAGCCGGTCGTCGTCCATCGCCGGCAGGTCGTCGTGGATGAGCGAGTAGGTGTGGATCAACTCCAGCGCCCCGGCCAGCGGCAGGACGTCGCCGGGATCGCGGTCGACGGCCTCGGCCGTGGCGAGCGCGAGCACGGGGCGGATGCGCTTGCCCCCCGCGAGAAGCGAGTAGCGCATGGCGTTCTCGAGCCCCTCGACCGAGGGCTCGCGGGCAAAGCGCAGCTCGGCCAGGAACGCATCGACGCGCTCCTGGAGATGGATCGGGTAGGTCGCGTCGGCCGGCCGGACGCTCAGAGCAGCGTCTCCTGGTCGGGCGGCGCCTCGTGGGACGACGCCGCGGCCTGGCGGTCGAGCTCTCCGCCGACCTCCGCCGCCAGCTGGGCGCACCGCTCCACCAGCTCGGCCGCCTCCTCGGGCTCGATCTCCTCGGCGCGCAGGCGCACGGCCGCGCGCTCGAGCTCGGCGATCGCCGCGTCGAGCTCGCTCACGCCTGCGCCGCCCGCTCGCGGTGAACCGCGCCGAGGATGCCGTTCAGGAACGCCGGTGTCTCGGTGGAGCAGAGCTCCTTGGCGGCCTCGACGGCCTCGTCGATCGCGACCTCGGCTGGGATGTCGTCGCGGCTCAGGAGCTCGAAGAGGGCCACGCGCATGATGTTGCGCTCCAGCGGAGCGATCCGGTCCACGGTCCAGCCCTCCGCGTAGCGCTCGATCAGGGCATCGAGCTGCTCGTGGTCGGCGTCCACGCCCTCGATCAGCTCGCGGGTGAACTCCTTCGCCCGCGGGTCCACCAGCTCGGCCAGCGGGCGACCCGTGACGTCGCGCTGATACAGAGCCACAACGGCCGCGCGTCGCTGATCGGTGCGGCGCATGCCCTCGCCAGCGCTACGCGCGCGAGACGTACTCGCCGGAGCGAGTGTCCACGCGAACGCGGTCGCCCTCGTTGACGAACAGCGGCACCCGAACGGTCACGCCCGACTCGAGCTTGGCCGGCTTGTCGCCTCCGCCCGAGACGGTGTCGCCCTTCACGCCCGGCTCGGTCTCCTGGACGGCAAGCTCCACGGCACTGGGCACCTGCACGTCGGCGGGCCGCTCGTCCACGTACAGCACGTCGACCTCCTGGCTGGGCAGGACCCACCGCAGCGACTCGCGCACCTGGTCCTCGGGAATCGGCATCTGGTCGTAGGTCTCCATATCCATGAAGTGAGCGTCGGTGCCGTCGGTGTAGAGGAACTGCATCCTGCGGGTCTCGGTGCGGATCGGCCGGAACTTCTCGCCGGCCCGGAACGTCTTGTCGATCACGGCGCCGTCGGCGGCGCGCTTGAGCTTGGTGCGCACGAACGCCCCGCCCTTGCCGGGCTTGACGTGCTGGAACTCGACGATCTTGAAGACCGCGCCGTCCACCTCGATATGGGTGCCGTTCTTGAACTGATTGGTGCTGATCACGGGGACCAAGCGTAGCTTCGGCTCGCCCCGAAGCCCGCGCTGCCACCACTCCGCGCGGTGCGCGAAGATGTGCTCGTGCAAGCCGAGGAGCTGCGAGCCGTTCAGGCGCCGCTGAAGCAGCGGTATCGAGACGATCCGGACGCCGCCGTCGTCACCCTGGCCGCGAGCGGCTCCCTGGACGATGGCATCGCGTGCTCGGTCGCGACGGGGCGGGCGCTGGCCACGGCCGGGCTCCACCCCGCGAGCGGCGGCGACGGCAGCCTGCTGTGCTCCGGCGACATGCTGCTGGAGGCCCTGGTCGCCTGTGCGGGCGTGACGATGCGCGCCGTGGCCACGTCGCTGGAGATTCCAATCGAGCAGGGCACGGTGACCGCGGAGGGAGACCTTGACTTCCGGGGCACCCTGGGGGTCGACCGGGACGCGCCGGTCGGATTCAGGTCGATCCGGCTGCGCTTCGACCTCGAGTCCGATGCCGACGACGAGCAGCTCGACACCCTGCTCCGGCTCACCGAGCGCTACTGCGTGGTCTTTCAGACGCTGGCGGCCAGCCCCTCGCTCTCGGTCAGCCGACAGCCGGGATAGAGCTCCCACCCTGTCCGTTTCCCGCTAAGTGCGGGAACTCCGATCGCGACCCGCCGGATCCGCGAATAAGCTGGCGCGATCGCAACGACGAGAGAGGCTCAGCACATGGATTTCTGGGATCGACTGGACGCCGCGGCCAAGCGCTGGAACGTGCTTCGTCACCCCTTTTACAGGCGCTGGTCGAACGGGCAGCTGAGCCCGGCCGAGCTGTCGCTCTACGCCGGCCAGTACGCGCACGCCGTGGCCGCGCTCGCCACCGCCACCCGCCAGGCAGCCGACAGCGCGCCCGCCCACATGGCCGACGAGCTTGCGGACCACGCGGTCGAGGAGGAGTCCCACGTCGCCCTGTGGCGCCAGTTCGGCGAGGCGGTCGACTTCGATCCCGCCGATGCGCCGCTGCCCGAGACGGCCGATTGCGTCAGAACCTGGGCCGACCCGCGTCGCGGCTGCGTGCGGACGCTCGTGGCCCTCTACGCCATCGAGTCCGCGCAGCCTGCCATCTCCGAGACGAAGCGCGCCGGCCTGGCGCAGCACTACGGGATCGCCGGCGGGCCGGCGACGTCCTACTTCGACACCCACGTGGTGCTCGACCGCGACCACGCGCGCAGCGGTCGCGAGCTGATATCGGACGAGCTCCACGAGGCCAACGCCGACGCCCTCGTGGCCGAGGCCGAGCGCGTGCTGGCCGCCAACTGGCGCCTGCTGGACGGGGTCGAGCGGGAGAGCGCGCCCCTTAGGAGATGAGCCGGGCCTAGAGCCCGGCCGGCAGCCGCCCCTCGTCGCGGAGCTTGACCAGGTGCGCATCCAGCGTCTGCTCCGCCGCCCAGCGGAGCATCGGATGAACGGTGAGGTCGGTGTCGCTCCACGCCCGGTCGAGTATCTCGTCGTGCGTGCGCGCGCCCGCCTCGACGGCGTCGAGGATGCGGCCCTCGCGCATCAGGCGATGATCCCTCAGCTGATCGATCCGGTCGTAGGGGTCCCAGACGAACGGCCCGTGCCCGGGGCAGATCACCTCCATGTCGAGCTCGCGCAGCCGCCGCAGCGAGTCGAGGTAGTCGGCCACCGACCCGCCGCCGTATCCGACGAACACGCTGCCCGCCCCCAGCACCGTGTCCCCGGTGAAGCACGCGCGTCTCCACAGCAGGCAGACGTGATCGGGGGCGTGGCCGGGGGTGGCCACCGTCTCGAACGGCCCGACGCGGTCCCCGCCCAGGGGCCGGACGACGTCGACCCCACCGGCTCGTGCGGCGACGGCGTCCGCCGCCTCGTCGTGGTCGACGTGCGCGTGCGTGATCACGATGCCCGCCACGCCGCCGGGCTCGGCCGCGCGCAGCACCGCCTCGACGTGTCCGGGATCGTCCGGCCCTGGGTCCACCACCCAGCCCTCGACAACGTAGGTGTTGGTGCCGTCGAGCGTCAGCGCCGACGGGTTGGGCGCACGCACCCGGACGACGCCGTCCGGCGCCCGATCGTCACTCGACATGCTCCTGATCTTGGCACCGGGATAGTGTGCACGTGGGCCACGAGGGGAGACACATGCCGGCAGAGCTGATGACGACATCCGCGATCGAGCAGGCCGAGACCGTGCGGAGCGGCGAGGTCTCGTCCCGGGAGCTGGTCGAGGAGTCGCTGGCCGCGATCGACCGGATGAACGGCGAGGTGAACGCCGTGATCACCCTTGCGGCGGAGCGCGCGCTGGCCGAGGCCGACCGCGTGGAGGCCGGGGACGAGCGCCCGCTGGCGGGCGTGCCGATAGTCATCAAGGACCTGCTCCAGCTGACCGAGGGCATCCGCACCGCCTTCGGCACCGAGGCGTCCGGCGAGTTCGTGTCGCCCTTCGACACGGGCCTGGTCGCCAAGCTCCGCGCCGCCGGCGCGATCATCGTGGGCAAGACCAACACCCCCGAGTTCGGCATCCTCCCGACCACCGAGCCACATCGCTTCGGCGCCACTCACAACCCGTGGGACCTGGGGCGCACGCCGGGCGGGTCGTCCGGCGGCACCGCCGCGGCGGTCGCGTCGGGGATGGTGGCGTTCGGGCACGGTAACGACGGGGGCGGCTCCATCCGCATCCCAGCCTCCTGCTGCGGCCTTGTCGGCCTCAAGCCCAGCCGTGGCCGGATCTCGCTCGCGCCGCTGCCCGAGTCGGCCCCGATGCTGGCCACCGACGGCTTCCTCACGCGAACCGTGGCGGACACGGCGCTTGGCATGGACATCGGCTCCGGCTACGAGTGGGGCGACAGCGCCTGGCCGCCGCCGCCCTCGGCGCCGTTCGCGGACGCCGCCCGGCGAGACCCCGGCACGCTCCGGGTGGGCTTCACCACCGTGCCGCCCAACGAGGTAGAGGTGCACGAGGACTGCGTCGCGGCGGTCCAGGAGACGGCCAAGCTGCTCGAGTCGCTCGGCCACGAGGTGGAGGAGGCCGCGCCCGCGTGGGTCAACCCGGCGATCATCGAGATGTTCCTCTCGATCTGGGTGGCGGAGGTCGGCGCGGGCATCGAAGCGCTCGGCGGCCTGATCGGCGGCCCCGTCGACACGAGCAAGATCGAGCCGCTCAGCCGCGAGCTGCTGGAGGGGGCTCGCGCCATGCCCTCCACCGAGGCGCTCAACGGCATCCTCGCCCTGAGGGGATTCACGAGGAGCGTGGTGGGCTGGTGGGCGGACCACGACGTGCTGCTCACCCCCACGCTGGCGCAGCCGCCGATGCCGCTCGGCTGGCTCGAGCCCGAGCCCGGGGAGCCGGCCATGAAGATGCTCGACACGGCGGGCTACTTCACCCCATTCACGCCGCCGATCAACGCCACCGGTCAGCCGGCCATCTCGCTGCCGCTGCACGAGTCGGGGGACGGCCTGCCGATCGGCGTGCAGTTCGTGGGTCCGCCGGCCGGAGAGGAGCTTCTGCTGTCGCTGGCCGGACAGCTCGAGACTGCAGCTCCCTGGGCCGACCGCCGTCCGGCGATGGCTGCCGCCGGTGCGTAGCGGCGCTAGGCGAACACCGCCAGCGTGGCGGTGAA
>JAXDIC010000367.1:0-3933 GCA_034664185.1 Thermoleophilaceae bacterium | reverse complement strand
GCGGACCAGCGTCGGGAGCAGCGGCAACACCGCAGCATGGGTGATCGGCGAGGAGGCGAGGTAGCGAGGATTCTCCGGCAGCCCCCAGGCCGCGGTCAGGCTCTGCACCTCTTGGACCAGAGCACGGTGGGACAACATGGCGCCCTTCGGCGTACCGGTCGTCCCGCCGGTGTACTGCAGCCAGCCGAGCTCTTCCTCGTCGACCGGATGCGCCTGCAGCGGGCCGGGTGCGACGCCGGCCACCAGATCCAGCAGGTTCGGGAAGCCATCGTTTGGCCCGATCGTCAGCACGTGGCGGACGGATGCGGACCGGTCGGCGATGGCCGCGGCCGTTTCAGCGAACGTGGGATGTACCACCAGGAGCTCGATTTCGGCGTCGTCACACAGGAAGACGTGATCGTCGACGGACCCCATCGGGTGCAGGCCGCTGTACCGAGCGCCCGACAGGAAGGTGGCGGCTTGGGTCATGAAGACTTCGGGCGCGTTGGGGCTGAGCACCCCGACGCCGCAACCGCGCCGCATGCCGTGGTCCTGCATGACCCGCAGGATGCGGGCAGTGGTGTCGGCGGTCTCGGCATAGGTGACGCGGCGGTCGCCCAGAACGAACGCCTCCCGAGTGGGATACCGGGTCAGCGCCTCGACGATGAGGCTGCCGTAGTTCGGCCCGGTAGCCGCTGACGTGGTCACAGATCGCTCCTCTGCCCTCCGGTGACGTACGCCCTCGCACCCTCGTTGGTGTGATGCGCGTCTCCGTCAAACCCAATCTTGACTTATCAGTTAGTATTCTGCAAGTGTCAATGTCAATGAATCGCAAATTGGCAGTTCGGAGGGCCATATGGACACCGTGAGCATCATCGGCGTGGGCATGACGGCGTTCGGAAAGTTCCCCGACCGGTCGCTGCGCGATCTCGGAACGACGGCGATCGCCGAAGCACTCACCGACGCCGCCGTCGCCGAGGACGACATCGACCTCGTCATCCACGCCAACGCCATCGGGGGGCTGATGACGGGGCAGGAAATGACCCGAGGACAGGTGGTCGTCTCAGGAACCGGGCTGCCCGGAACGCCGTTGGTCAACGTCGAAAACGCCTGCGCCAGCAGCTCGACGGCACTGCACTTGGCCAAGGCCGCGATCCTGTCGGGGATGTACCGCACCGTCCTGGTCGTCGGCAACGAAAAGATGAGCGGCCGCGGAACCCGCGCGGTTCTGGACGCACTGGCCTCGGCGGCAGACGTCGATCGGATCGAGGAGTTCAACCGTGAACTGACCGGTCGCGAGGGCGCAGCCGAGTCCTTCTTCATGGAGGTCTACGCCCAGGAAACCCGCGACTACATGGCCCGCACCGGGGCCACCCCTGCCGACTTCGCGCTGATCGCCGCCAAGAACTCCGGCCATGCCGCGCTGAATCCCCACGCGCAGTACCGAATTCGACGGACACCTCAAGAAGTGCTGGCCAGCCGGCTCATCGCTGACCCGCTGACCATGCTGATGTGTTCGCCCGTCGCCGACGGGGCCGCGGCGCTGGTCGTGCGCGCCACCAACGACACCGCCTCACCTGAGGCCGTGCAGGTACGGGCGTCGGTCATACGTACGGGGATGCCCGGTGGCGGCACCCAGACACTGGAACGCCGCACCGCCGCGGCCGCCTACGAACATGCCGGAATCGGGCCCGACGAACTCGACGTCGTCGAGCTGCACGACGCAGCCTCGCCCAACGAATTGATCGTCTACGAGGAGCTCGGGCTATGCGCTCCCAACGAGGGCCCGAAGTTCGCCCGCAGCGGCGCAACCACCCTCGGCGGGGATCTGCCGGTCAACACCAGCGGCGGGCTGGTATCGAAAGGTCATCCGGTCGGCGCCACCGGCGCGGCCCAGATCGTCGAACTCGTCACCCAACTCCGCGGTCGCGCGGGCCCACGCCAGGTCAGCGGCGCGCGCCGGGCCCTTGCGGAGAACGCCGGCGGATACAGCCATCCCGAAGCCGCCGCCTGCGCGGTCACCATCCTGAGCAAGGACTGACATGACCACTCGCGACGACGCAGTCCTGCTCGATCAGCGCGACAGCGCGCTGTGGCTGCGACTGAACCGGACCGCCACCATGAACGGACTGAATCAGGAAATTCTCGACGGGCTTCACCGAGGACTCGACCGTGCCGCCGCCGACCCCGACACCCACTGCATCGTCATCGCGGCCACGGGCCGGGCGTTCTGCGCCGGCGCAGACTTGGCCTACGCGCAGTCCCTGGCGGCCCAGGAGCGGCCGCCGGGCCGCTACAGCCCCGGTCAACTGTTTCTGCGGCGCGTCCGCGACCTGTTCGATCGACTCGAGGCCATCGACAAGCCCACCATCGCTGCGATACAAGGCATTACCGTCGGCGGTGGCCTCGAACTCGTCCTGTGCTGCGACATGGCGCTCGCCTCCCGCTCGGCACGCATCGGTGACGGTCATGCCAACTACGGCCAGATTCCCGGTGGCGGCGCCTCGGTTCGCCTGACGCGGCGACTCGGACTCTCCCGGGCCAAACATCTCATGTTCACCGGCGAGCTCCATCCCGCCGAACGGTTCGAGGGCACCGATCTGCTCATCGCCGTCGTGGACGATGACCGGCTCGAGCGCGAGATCGACACGATCGCCGCGCAGATCGCGACCAAGAGCCCCGTCGGCCTGGCTCGGATGAAGATGCTCGCCAACGACGGCATGCAGGTGCCGCCGGACGTGGGTCTGACGATGGAACTCGAGCAGTCGGCCTTGCACGAGACCTCAGCCGACTGGCACGAAGGCATTGCCGCATTCAACGGCAAACGCACACCGAAATACATTGGAAGATAACGGAAACGAGGAACAGATCATGGTGGACGGAAACTTCCTGAGCTTGTCCGGTCGAGTCGTGCTCGTCACCGGCGCCGGCCAAGGCGTCGGGCGTGCCGTCGCGTTGCACTGCGCCGAACAGGGCGCGACGGTGGTAGTCAACGACTTTCACGAGGAACGCGCCAAGTCGGTCGCTGCCGAGATCGAGTTCGGCGGCGGCGCCGCACTGCCGCTCCAGTGTGACGTCACCAAGCTCGACGAGGTCCTGGCAATGACGCGCCGAGTCTCCGACGAGTTGGGTGCCGTCGACGTCCTGGTCAACAACGCCGGAAACGCCGGGCCGGCCGAAGACCCCATGGCGCCCGCACCACCCTTCTGGGAAACCGGTCCCGAGGACTGGGGCCCGTGGATCGGGACGAACTTCTTCGGCGTGCTCAACGCATCGCGCGCAGTCCTGCCCGGCATGGTCGACAGGGAGTACGGGCGCATCATTACTGTCATCTCCGATGCCGGCCGCATCGGTGAACCCAATCTGGTCGTTTACGGCGGCGCGAAGGCGGGAGCCGCGGGCTTCTCCCGAGGCCTCGCCAAGGCTGTGGGTCGATACGGCATCACCGTGAACTGCGTTGCCCTCTCCGGTATCAATACCCCCGGCGTGGCGACGGCGCTGGAGAACGCCGAGGTGGCCAGGAAGGCGTTGCGCGGCTATGTAGTCAGGCGGTTCGGTGAACCCGACGATCCCGCGCGCCTAGTGGTGTTCCTCGCTTCGGCTGCCGGCGAATGGATCACCGGACAGACTTATCCGGTCAACGGCGGCTACGCCGTCTCGGTATGAGCACGCCCGCTGCCCCCTTGGCGGGGATCCGTATCGTCAGCCTCGCCGAGCAGTTTCCGGGCCCATTCGCCACCCTGCTGCTGGGCGACCTCGGGGCTGATGTCGTTCAGGTCGAACGTCCAGCCGGGGGCGACCCGTCCCGCGCATTTCCCGGCCTGTACGAGGCACTGAACCGCGGGAAGCGTTCAGTGGCCCTGGATCTGAAGGATGCTGACGGCGCGGAGGCGTTCGGCCAGCTCATTGCTCAAGCGGATGTCCTCCTCGAGGGTTTCCGGCCGGGTGTGCTCG
>JAXDIC010000251.1:0-2736 GCA_034664185.1 Thermoleophilaceae bacterium | reverse complement strand
GGGCGCGGGTGGTCGCCACGCTGCCGCCGAGCGCGCGGCTGGTCCTCAACGCCGATGACCCGCTGATCGCCGATCTGGGCCGCGAATTTCCCGGAGTGAGCTACTTCGGGGTGGAGGATCCGGCGATGGCGCTGCCGGAGATGCAACACGCCTCCGACTCGAAGCACTGCCGCAGGTGCGGGGCCGCGTACGTCTACGACGCGGTCTACCTGGGGCATCTCGGCCACTACCACTGTCCCAACTGCGACCAGCGCCGGCCTGACCCCGACGTGGCGGCCGAGCAGATCACGCTGGAGGGGACGCGGGCGGCCGCGTTCACGCTCAGGGCGCCCGGTGGATCGATCCGGGTCCAGCTGCCGCTGCCCGGCCTCTACAACGTCTACAACGCCCTGGGGGCCGCCGCCCTCTGCCTGCAGCTGGGCATTTCGCTGGCCAAGGTGGCCGAGGGCCTCGAGGCGGTCACGGCATCGTTTGGGCGAGCGGAGACGGTGTCGGTGGACGGCGTCGAACTTTCGATCCTCCTGATCAAGAATCCGGCCGGGGCCAACGAGGTGCTGCGCACTCTGACGCTGGAGGCGGGCGAGCTCGATCTGCTGGCCGTGCTCAACGACAACACGGCGGACGGAAAGGACGTGTCCTGGGTGTGGGATGCCGACTTCGAGCTGCTGGCCGGGCGGGTTCGCCGCGTCACCTGCGCCGGCACCCGGGCGGCCGAACTGGCCGTGCGCCTCAAATACGCCGGAGTGCCGGTCGATCGGTTGGAGGTCGAGCCGCGACTCGACGCCGCACTCGACCGGGCGCTGGCGGGCACAGCGAACCACCAGCTGTTCGCGCTGCCCACCTACACCGCGCTGCTGGAGCTCCGGGACGAGCTGTCGACGCGCGGGTACGTCGAGCAGTTCTGGCAGCCGCAGGAGGCCAGAAGCAAATGAGCGTGATCTGGCACGACCTTGAGTGCGGGACCTACACCGAGGACCTCGGCCTGTGGCGGGAACTCGCGGACGCGCACGGTGATCCCGTCCTCGACGTCGGCGCGGGGACGGGCCGGGTCGCGCTCGAGCTCGCGCGGGCGGGGCATCGGGTCACGGCGCTCGACCAGGATGCGGATCTGCTGGCCGAGCTCGCCCGGCGCGCCGACGGGCTGCCGGTGGCCACGGTGGTAGCCGACGCCCGGCGCTTCGAGCTCGAGCAGCGTTTCTCACTGTGCATAGTGCCGATGCAGACGATCCAGCTGCTGGGCGCCGGCCAGGGACGCAAGGCGTTTCTCGGCTGTGCGCGTGCGCATCTCGCCGCCGGCGGCGTGGTCGCGATCGCCATCACCGAGGAGCTCGAGCCGTTCGAGATCGAGGACGGCTTCCCGGCGCCGCTCCCCGACATCTGCGAGCTCGACGGCGTGGTCTATTCGAGCCAGCCGACCGCGGTCCGGGCGGGCGACGACGGCTTCGTCCTCGAGCGGCGTCGGGAGGTGGTGGGAACCGGCGGCAGCCACACGGCAACCCGCGACGTGATCCACCTCGACCGCGTCACCGCCACGCAACTCGAGCGAGAGGCCGGCGAGGTCGGCCTGCGGCGGAACGGCCGGGGCACCGTACCCGAGACCCGGGACTACGTCGGCAGCGAGGTGGTGATCCTCGGTGAGTGAGCCGAGCGAACTGCGGGTCTGAGCGCAGAATCCCGACCTGATGTACATCTACGCCGACCGTGGCAACCTGCTCCTGCTCGAGCAGCGCTGCCGCTGGCGCGGGATCGGCTTCTCGGTGGTGGCCAGCGGTCTCGGCGAGGCGCTTGATCCCGACGGCGCAGACCTCTACTACATCGGCGGCGGGCAGGACCGGGACCAGCGACTGTGCGCGCTGGATCTGGCGGAGGTCAAGCGAGATGCGCTCCATGCCGTCGCGGCCCGTGGCGCCGTGATCCTGGCCGTGTGTGGCGGCTACCAGCTGCTCGGCCACTCCTACCAGCTCGGCGAGGAGGAGCTACCGGGCGTCGGTCTGGTCGATCTCCACACGGTCCGCGAGGACGGCCCGCGGCTGATCGGCAACGTCGCGATCGAGGTCGAGCTTGATCGGGGCGAGCGCCGGGTCCTGGCCGGGTTCGAGAACCACGGCGGGCGCACTCGGCTCGGCCCGGCGGCGAAGCCGCTGGGGCGCGTGCTGCGCGGACACGGCAACAACGGCAGGGACCACCTGGAGGGCGTCCGCGACGGCAACGTCATCGGCACATACCTGCACGGGCCGCTGCTGCCCAAGAACGCATGGTTTGCCGACTGGCTGATCGCCGCCGCCCTGCGGCTACCCCAGCCACTCGCCCCGCTTGACGACACGCTGGAGGCGGCAGCTCACGCCGATGCCCGCCGGGCTGCCGGTGTCTAGCGACGTGGCCGGTCGCCGACACCGCGTGAGCGCGTTTGCCGCTGCCGCGGTGCTGTGCGTGAGCGCGCTCGGCTGTGCCTCCAACCCGGCACCAGGGTCAAGCTCGACGTCGACGTCGACGTCGAGGCCGACGTCGACAACCACGACCTCGGTGAGCACCGGTACCGCGAGCCTTCCGGGAACCGGTAGGCCCCAGATCACACTCGGCGACAAGAACTTCACTGAGCAGTTCGTGCTCGGTGAGCTCTACAAGCAGGCGCTGGAGGCGCAGGGTTACGACGTGTTTCTCAATCGCAACATCGGCCCCACCGAGGTCTCGCTCCCGGCCGTGGAAAGCGGCCGCGTCGACATCTATCCGGAGTAC
>JAXDIC010000347.1:0-5239 GCA_034664185.1 Thermoleophilaceae bacterium | reverse complement strand
TGCTGGACGAGATCTTCGGGCGGGAGTCGTTCCTGAACGAGCTGATCTGGGCTTACGACTACGGCGCACGAACCAGGCGCCGGTGGCCGGCCAAGCACGACACGATCCTCGTCTACGTCCGCGATCCCGACCGGTACCACTTCGACTCCGAGCGGGTCGACCGCGAGCCGTACATGGCCCCGGGACTCGTGACCCCGGAGAAGGCCGCTCGGGGCAAGCTGCCCACGGACGTGTGGTGGCACACGATCGTGCCCACCAGCGGACGGGAGAAGACCGGCTATCCGACCCAGAAGCCGGAGGGCGTTCTGCGACGGATCGTCCAGGCCTCGACGCGTCCCGGCGACTGGTGCCTGGACTTCTTCGCCGGCAGTGGCACGCTGGGCGCCGTGGCCGCCCAGCTGGACCGTCGCTACGTGCTGATCGACTCCAACCCCGAGGCGGTGCGGATCATGCGCGCTCGACTCGGTGGCGACGGCGCCCGCGCTCCGCGGTTACCGTTACCCGCGTGACGCTTCCCGCCGAGGGCTATCAGCTCAAGGGCATCTCTCCGAAGGCCTACGAGCATCCCGCTGACCGCGCCGCGACGGCGGCTCTGAAGGCGATCCCGCATCTGGACACGGTCGTCCGCAAGGTGATCGAGTTCGGCTACGAGCGGGCGTTGCGGCGGAGCGTGCTGGGCTCGGCCGTGCGCCTCGGCGAGGACCAGCTCGCGCACGTCTGGCGGGCCCACTCCCGGGCCTATGCGACGCTCGACCTCGAGCCCGTTCCCGACCTGTACCTGACGCAGTTCCCCGTCGCCAACGCCTTGACCTTCGGCGCGGAGCGTCCAGTGGTCGTGATCAACTCGGAGCTGGTGCGGCTGCTCGACGACGAGGGGCTGCGCGCGGTGCTGGCGCACGAGGCGGCGCACGTCCTGGCTGAGCACGTGCTCTACCAGACGGCGCTGGTGATCCTCATGCGGCTGGGCACCGGGGCGCGGCTGCCGCTCCTGGCCGGGCTGCCGCTGATGGCCATGCGCACCGCACTGCTCGAGTGGTCGCGGGCGGCCGAGCTGAGCTGCGACCGGGCGGCGGCGCTCGTCACCCGCGACCCGATGGTCGTCTGCCGGACGCTCATGACGCTCGCGGCGGGCGAGGCCGCGGGCGAGCTGAGCCTGGACGCGTTCGTGGCGCAGAGCGTCGACTACTCCGAGAAGGGCGGCGGCGTGGATCGCCTGTCGCGGCTGTTCCTCCAGCTGGGCCTCACCCATCCGCTGCCGGTGAAGCGGGTGCAGGAGCTGCTCGAGTGGGTGCGGGAGGGCCACTACGACCGGATCGTGGACGGCGAGTACCTGCGCCGCGGCGAGGAGTGGACGGTGCGCGAGGAGGCCGACGCCGCGGGCACGCACTATGCCGACCGCGTACGGGGCGCGTTCAAGGACGCGGGCGATTCGATCGCCGACGTCGGCAAGCAGCTGGGCGACTGGCTCTCGCGCCAGCGCGACGACTGACCGCGGCCGCCTACGGCGTGGTCAGCTCGATGAACTGCTCGTAGGTGCCGCGGTCGAAGAACGGCATCGGCGGCGGGGACTCGGCGCCCTGGGACGACTGGGCGAACATCGCGCGCGGCGCGCGCCACTCCGTCGGGTTGGTGGTGTGGAAGCGGGCGGCCAGCGCGTCGAACGCCAGGCTGGCCGCGCGGCGCCAGCTGGCCGGCTTGAGCGTGCGCAGCGCGTAGGCCTGGCCGAGCGACACGTCGTAGAGGTGCTCGCTGTTGGGCTGCTCGCCGCCCACGATCTGGCCGGCGGCGCCGAGCGGCGCCAGCGCGAGCTTCTGGCCCTGGTCGCGCAGCTCCAGCCAGGCCGCCGCCCCGGGATCGACCGTGCCGCTCGCGTCCGTGTGGTCGTACGAGCCGTTCCAGTCGAGGATGGCGGCCAGCACGGCCGCCGCCTTGCCGGTGGCGTGGCGAGCGGCCCTCCTCAGCAGGCCGCCGGCCAGCGGGCGCTGCTCCGCCGTGGTGCCGGCCAGCGCCACGGCGTGCTCCAGCCCATCCAGGCTGAAGTGGCGCGCCATCGGCGCGACCAGCTTGTTCAGGTAGCCGACCCGGAACCAGCTCCCCGCCACGCGCTCGCTGGCCGGGTCGTTCT
Source organism: Thermoleophilaceae bacterium (assembly GCA_034664185.1). Lineage (GTDB taxonomy): Bacteria > Actinomycetota > Thermoleophilia > Solirubrobacterales > Thermoleophilaceae > AC-37. Next base: position 3,114 of record JAXDIC010000347.1, on the reverse strand, counting down.
GGGTGGTCCAGCCCTGCGACGGGATGTTGTTCCAGTTGGAGAGCCAGCCGCGGCGGGGGTTGATGGCGTGCGGGCGCTGAGACACGGGCAAGAGGCCGCGCCACTCGGCCCGGCCGTCGCCGGGGTAGGGCAGCCGCTCGTCGAAGCCTCGGGGCCGGCGCGGCATGAGACCCGGGTGCCAGTAGCCGATGTTGCCGCGGTCGTCGGCCGCCATCAGGTTCTCGTTCCAGGTCAGCCGCGCCGTGGCGCGGTCGACCTCGGCGATGGTGCGCGCGCTGTCGACCTGCGACAGGCCCACGATGGTCTCGGCCTCGCGCATCCAGGTCGCGTAGCGGCGCGCGTACGCGTAGCCGCCCGCGCGCGCCTGCACCGGCCCGTGCACGGTGCGGCACAGCTTGTAGGTGGACTGGCCGGACTCCGGCGGGGAGCCGCCCAGCAGGTCGGTCGTGGCGCTGTGGTACTGGAACGTCTCCTCGTGGCAGTCCATCTTCCGCGCCTGGCCGCGGAAGTAGTAGGCGTCGGGGTCGCCGGGCACGAGCTTCTCCGCGTAAAGGGCGTTGGTGCCCGACAGGCCGCTGGTGACCCCCCATGCCACGTGCTCGTTGTTGCCCAGGGCGATCACGGGCGCGCCGGGCGCCGTGATGCCGCGCACGTTCAGGCCCGGGCCGTGCAGCTCCATCTCGTACAGCTCCTCGGGCGCGGTGAAGCCCAGCTCGGGGCCGTTGAAGAGCACCGAGCGATGCGCCTTCCGATCGCCGATCGCGACCATGTACGAGCCGCCCACGCGGATCGGCCTGATCAGGGAGCTCGTCAGGGTGGACGGCGGCGTGACCAGCGCCGGCTCGGTGCCCTGGTCGCCGTTCGCCGGCAGCGGCAGCGAGCGCACGTAGGCGTTCGACTTGGCCAGCGCGGCGCGCTCCTGCTTGCGCGAGCGACCCGGGTCCGAGGGGAACAGCCCGGACGACCGCGGCACCGTGGCGATCTGACCGCGGATCCGCAGCGGCAGGATCCGGTTGAGGGCCCGTGCCCCGCTGGCGTCCAGTGCCCGGGCGTTGGCCAGCTCGCTGCCGTCGCCGTTGGGCGTCGTGCGCGCGAGGTAGACGCCGATCGCGGCCAGGTCCTCGAGCGTGAACGGGCGCAGCGGGTCGGCCAGGGCCACGAACTCGGCTGGCATGTCGGACGGCGTCGACTGCACGTGCGACACCCAGGCGTTCACGCCCGCCAGATAGCTCCTGTAGCGCTGCTGGATGTCGCCCGGTAGGCGAGCGAAGATCGCGTCCAGCTCCTGCGACGGGTAGAAGTCGCGCCGCACGCCCACGTCCATCGGCACGTAGCTCTTGCCCAGGATCTCGGACAGGTGCCCCGTGGTGGCGCGGCGGAACAGCTCGAGCTGGAACAGCCTGTCCTGCGCCGTGGCGTAGCCGGCACCCCACCAGAGGTTGGCGTCGGTCGTGCCGGTGATCGACGGGACGCCATACGGGCTCCGCACGATCTTCACGCCCGCGGCTGGATCCTCCTCGGTGCCGGGACGGCCCAGGCGCGCGTCCTTGTAGCGGAAGTGGATGAAGTCGTCCTGCTGGTCGTAGAGGTGCGGCGAGCCGGTGCCGTTCGAGACACCGGCGATGCTCACGAAGCCGCTCTCGCCGGGAGGCAGGCTGCTCTCGGCGCGCAGGATCCCGGCGCCCGCGGGCGCGGCGACGAGCAGCGTGCACAGCACGACCGCGACGAGTGCGATTACCCCCTGCCGCACGGGCCCGGATGCTATTGAGCGGGGCGCAACCTCGGCGCACTCTCCGCTCGGGTGGTCGAAGATGCCGCCACCCCCGCATCCCCCGATCAAGGACCTGCCGACATGTCCCTTCACCGTGGATCGCCGAATCGCCGCAGCCGTCACGCCGAGGTGTCCGTCAACCCGCTCTTCGCCCGTCCCAGCATGGAGAGCATCCCCAAGAACCGGCTGGCGAGGCGCCCCGTCGACCCCGACGTGGCGTACCAGATCGTCCACGACGAGCTGCTGCTGGACGGCAACGCGCGCACGAACCTCGCGACGTTCGTGACCACGTGGATGGAGCCGCAGGGATCGCGGCTCATGGCGGAGTGCGCGGACAAGAACCTGATCGACAAGGACGAGTACCCGCGCACGGCCGAGCTCGAGCGGCGCTGCGTGAACATCCTTGCCGACCTCTGGGGCGCGGAGCCGGGCAAGGCCGTGGGCTGCTCCACGACCGGCTCCAGCGAGGCCTGCATGTTGGGCGGCCTGGCGCTGGAGCGCCGCTGGCGCAAGCGCAGGGGATCGGGTGAGCGTCCCTCCGAGCGACCGAACCTCGTCATGGGCGTCAACGTCCAGGTGTGCTGGGAGAAGTTCTGCAACTACTGGGACGTCGAGCCGCGCTGCGTCCCGATGGAGGGCGACCGCTTCCACCTGACCGCAGAGCGCGCCGTCGAGCTGTGCGACGAGAACACGATCGGGGTGGTCGCGATCCTCGGGTCGACGTTCGACGGCAGCTATGAGCCCGTGAAGGAGATCGCGGACGCGCTCGACGACCTGCAGGAGCAGAAGGGACTCGACATACCCATCCACGTCGACGCGGCCAGCGGCGGGATGATCGCGCCGTTCCTGGACCCGAATGTCGTCTGGGACTTCCGCATCCCGCGCGTGGCCTCGATCAACGTGTCCGGGCACAAGTTCGGGCTGGTGTATCCGGGCGTCGGGTGGGCCGTGTGGCGCGACGAGGAGGCGCTCCCGGATGAGCTCGTCTTCCGGGTCAACTACCTGGGCGGCGAGATGCCCACGTTCACGCTCAACTTCTCGCGGCCGGGGTCACAGGTGGCCGCCCAGTACTACAACTTCGTCAGGCTGGGGTTCGAGGGCTACCGGGCGGTGCAGCAGGAGTGCCGGGACGTCGCGCAGCAGCTGGCCAACGACATCGGCGAGTGCGATGCGCTCGAGACGCTGACCGACGGCAGGGAGCTGCCCGCGTTCGCGTTCAAGCTCGCCGACGGGGACCACGGCTTCGACGTCTTCGACATCTCGATTCGCCTCCGCGAGGGGAGTTGGATCGTGCCCGCTTACACGTTCCCGCGCAATCGCGAGGACCTGGCGGTGCTGCGCAT
>JAXDIC010000343.1:0-3130 GCA_034664185.1 Thermoleophilaceae bacterium | reverse complement strand
GCCGACCTGGACATGTGGGTGCGCCTGCTGGAGCACGGATCGGCCCTGGTGATCCCGCGCGTCACCGCCCTCTACCACGTGCACGCCGGCCAGGTCTCGACCGATCCCAAGCAGATGCACGCTGCTCACAAGGCCGTTCTCGACTCCCACGCGGACCGGCCCTGGTGCACGCGGGCGCTGCAACGCCGCCACGAGGGAGTGCTGGCGTGGGACGCCCGCCGCAAGTCGTCGGGGGGTGCCCTCGGCGGCGCGACGGCGATGCGCCTGGCGTGGCGGCTGGCAAGTCCCCAGCGGACGATCGGCGTGGTGCAGCTCCTGACCGGGCGCTTCAAGGCCCGCCGGCTGGCGGCGCGGCTGGCGCCGGGAGGCGTGCCTTCGGTGGCGATCCTCCCCGGCGCGCCCGTCGACCCGTCGTCGGTGCCGGGCGCGGTGGACCTCCGGGACCGCGGCCTGGCCGGCGCGCTGCTGCACCTGCTGCGACGCCCCACCACGCGCGCCGTCGTCAGGGGCCGTCCGCGCGCGCTGCTCGTGCGGGCGCTGGGGGTCGAGCCGGTCCAGCCGACCCGGGGCCGAGCCGGCGCGCCATGAGGGACTCGCTGCCCACGCGGATCGCCCGGCGCCTGGCCCGCGGGGTGGAGTGGGCATTCCTCCGCCTGGTCGGGCGCCAGCTGATCTGCGCCGAGTGCGGCCGGCGGCTCCTGGTGGCCTTCCCGGTCGTCTGGCGCGGCCGGGTCAGGGTGATCGGGGCGCGCGAGTACAACGTCCGCGTCTCGTTCCGCGACAAGACCTCGCTGGAGTTCCGCCACATGGAGCTCGACCAGTGCCCTGCGCCCGAGCGGCCCTGGGTCACCTGAGCGGGGTCGGCGCGTGGCGATCCTCACCGCGGTGCTGACGCACCTCGACGCCGCCGCCGTCGAGCGCCAGCTCTCGTATCTCCACTCGCTGGCGCCCGAGTCGCGGTTCGTGGTCTGCCACGGTGGCAGGCGCACGGACTTCGACGCGCTCGAGACGGGGGACGCGCTGTTCATCGACGACCCGTCGCTGCGCGGCCCGCACTTCGACCAGTCGATGAACCAGATCCTCCAGGCCGTGTTCGAGGGATACGTCCGCGACGACCCCGCCGTCGAGCTGGTCTACCTCATCGAGTACGACCACCTGATCCTCCGCGGCGACTTCGAGCAGAAGCTCCAGGACCTGGCCAGCCTCTCCAGCGCCGGCCTGTTCGCGAAGAACGCGACCCCGCGCAACGACACCAACTGGTCGCACTACCTGAAGATCCGCGACGACGGGCGCCTCGAACGGTTCGTGCGGGGCATATCCGTCCGCGACGACCCAGGCGTGCGCTGGGGCTCCCTGGGGCCCGGGATGCTGTTTCGCCGCGACGCGCTGGCCGCGTTCTGCGCGCTGCACGATCCTCCGCCGTACTACTTCGAGCTGTTCGTCCCGACGGTGGTGCACCACCTGGGCTTCGGGGTGGCGGACATCGACGCCATCTCGGACCTGTACATGGCCGTGCGCTGGCTCCCGGAGTGGAGCGTGGAGGAGGCGATCGCCGAGAAGCGCGCCGGGCGCACCTTCGTGCATCCGTTCAAGCGACTCGATCGGCTGCCCGCCATCCGCCAGGCCGCCGCTCCCGGCGCGTAGCGTTGGCCACGTGAGCACGCTCCTCGTCGCGTCCACGGGCGGCCACTTGAGCCAGCTCGTCCGCCTGGAGCCGCGCCTGGGGCTGGGCGGCGAGGAGCCGACGTGGGTCACGTTCGACACCGAGCAGTCGCGCCAGCTCCTGGCGGGGCGGCGGGTGGTGCATGCGCGCTACACCCGTCCGCGGGACTACGCGGCCGTAGCCCGCAACCTGCCGCTGGCCCTCGGGCTGCTGCGCGGCGGGCGATTCGAGCGCGTGGTGAGCACCGGGTCGGGCGTGGCGCTGTCGTTCCTCCCGGCGGCCGCCCTCCTTCGCACCCGGGCGCACTACCTGGAGTCGGCCGCCCGCGCCACGGGACCGTCGCTCACGGGCAGGCTGCTGGCCCGCGTGCCCGGTGTGCGGCTGCACACGCAGTACCCGCGCTGGGCACGCGGCCGCTGGAGCTACGCCGGGTCGGTCTTCGACTCCTACGAGCCCGCTGCGTCGCCCGCCAGGCGGGACGGGCCGCTGCGGGTCGCGCTGTCGGTGGGCACGCTGTTCCCGTTCCCGCGGCTGGTGGACAGGCTCGCGGGCCTGCTGCCGCAGGACGCCGAGATCGTGCTCTGGCAGACGGGCGACACGGTGCCGCCGCCGGAGCTCCGCCAGGCGTTCCGGACGGCCGACGTGGTGGTGGCGCACTCGGGCGTGGGCGCCGCGCTGGAGGCCCTGGACGCCGGGCGCCGCCCGCTGCTCGTACCGCGGCTGCACCGCTTCGGGGAGCACGTGGACGACCACCAGCTCCAAGTGGCGGAGGAGCTTCGGCGACGGGATCTGGCGATCGTGCGGCAGGTGGACCAGCTGCGCGCCGAGGACCTGCTGGCGGCCGCCGAGGGCGGCGTGACGGCCGCCGCCAGTCCGCCTCCGCTCAGGCTCGGGTAGCCGGAGCCTCGCGGCGGATCGGGCCGCCGGCCCCGTTGTCGCCGAACTCGAGCGTGGCAGGCTCCCAGGGGTAGAACTCGGCGCGCCGCTCGTAGAACTCCTGCCGGCGCCCGATGCCCTCCGGACGCTTCTCTCCGTAGCGAACCAACCGCACGAGCTCCCGCGGCAGGGAAAGGATCAGCTGCCGCGGCGGTCGCGCCAGCCACCACGGGCTGGCAAAGGTCTCGAAGTTGCGCCTGTAGAACCGCGACACCTCCGGGTGGCGGACGGGATCGCGATGCCGGAGGCCGCGGAAAGCCCCGCTCACGGTGTGGCCCACGGAGCGCAACGCGATGGGGTGCTCTCGAAACGCGTCGCGAAGAACGCGTACGGAGAGCGCAAGCAACGCCTCCACGGCATCGCGCGGGCGCAGGAGCTTGGCGGCCACGTACGCCCAATGCCGAGCGTTGATCGCGTAGCCGCGCGGCTCGAATCGCGCCGGCCCCGCCGGCGGTGGCTTCATGTGCTGGCCCACCACCTCGGGAAAGTGCAGGTGCCGGTATCCGCGGTCGAGGAATCGGATCATCAGCT
>JAXDIC010000311.1:0-6626 GCA_034664185.1 Thermoleophilaceae bacterium | reverse complement strand
CGTGCCCTACCGACGCCGATCATGAGCCGGCAGTGCGGGCAGCGGGTGGGCGCGGGAGGCCATTCGCCGTCGACCCCCTCGGCGACGACGAGGAGGCAATGCGGGCAATGTGCCTCGAGGGCGCTGGATGCTGAGGGTCCGGGCGCTGCCATGTTCCTCCGGGGGATCGAAAGCGTTCACCCTTGTGGTGGCCGTTGTTCGGTCTGGGTAAACCTGCTGGGAACGAGCGTGCGGGGGAAACACGCCAATCGTGGGGGCAGACCCCTCACGCGGCGAGCCGAATCTGCTGGACGACGGGCGACAAGCGCAATCGCGGTTGGCCGCGATGGGTGACCAGGATCGGCTCGCCCTCGGCGGCGCACTGCATGTACCAGCCGAAGCGGTTGCGGAACTCGTGCGCGGCGACCGAGATGGACGTCCGTTCGGACGGGGTGGCAGTGGAGCTAGTCGGGCTCGAACCGACGACCTCTGCCATGCCATGGCAGCGCTCTTCCAGCTGAGCTATAGCCCCGAGCTCGTACTCGACGGCCCAGTTTATTAGGGCGCGCTGGTTATTTCTCGAGGGGGCGAGGCGAAGCTGGCACGCCTGCCGCCCTTCCACGAGCGTTATCGGCAGGAAGTAGCACCGATTGAGATCGGCGCAGTAGGCAACGACGGCGTCCACCTCGGCGGCTGTGTATGTGGTCCGAAGAAACCCGTCCCGGGTGCGGCGGCTCGCCGTGAGGTACACGCTGACCACTTCACCACGCCTGACGGCCCACTTGCATTGGATGCGGAGCAGTCGTCGGCTGGTTTCGAACACGAGATCCGCGCGCCCACCATCCGCCACGGGTCTGTAGACGCGGACGCCCAAGCGCGTGGCAGCCGCGGCGATCGCCGTCTCCGCAATCGCACCCTTTTGGCTCGGCGCCATACACGAACGCTAGTTCGTGTACCGGACGGACCCGAGCCGCTACCCGACCGAGCGCGCCGGGGCCTCGCCCCAGAGCTGCTCGAGCCGGTAGAACGCCCGCGCGTCGGGCGTGAAGATGTGGACCAGGCAGTCGCCGTAGTCCATCAGGATCCAGCGCGCCTCGCGTGCGCCCTCCACGCGGGCGGGCATCACGCCGTCGCGCTTGAGCTCCAGGTGGATGGCGTCGTGGATCGCCTTGGTCTGGCGCTCCGTCCCGCCGCTGCAGATGAGGAAGCAGTCCGTGTACCCGACGAGGTCCCCGACCTCCAGCACGCGGATGTCGCGCGCCATCTTGTCGGACGCCACCCCCGCGATGCGGTCGGCCAGCTGGCTGCCGGTGGCGATCACGACCCGCTCGCCGGCCCGTCGTCCTTGTACAGCCCGCGCGACTCGATCAGCTCGCGCACCGCGTCCTGCACCAGGTAGCGGATCGGCTCTCCACGCGAGACGCGACGCCGCACGATCGAAGACGAAACGCCAATCGACGGCATCTCCAGGAACACCATCCGATCGCTGTGCCGGAACTCGCGCAGCTCGAGGAAGATGCCCGCGCGCCGCCACGAGCCACGCTCGGTCACCGCGATCGTGCACAGCTCCAGCACCTGCTCGGGCTCGTGCCACGAGCGGAGCGCGGCGGCCTGGTCGCCGCCGAGGATCCAGAACAGCTCGTCGTCTGGCCGCTCCTGCCTCAGCGCGCGCAGCGTGTCGACCGTGTACGACGGCCCGTCGCGCTCCACCTCCAGCCGCGACACCTCCAGCCGCTCGTCGCCGGCCACGGCCGCCTCGCACAGCTCGACGCGCACCTCCGCGCCCGGGTCCGACTCGATCTCGCGATGCGGCGCGTGGCCCACGGGCATGAGGAGCACCGAGTCCAGCTCCAGCTTGAGGAGCGCCTCCTGCGCGAGCACCAGATGACCGATGTGCGGCGGGTTGAAGGCCCCGCCCAGCACGCCAAGACGCAAGCTGGCTACGACCTCACCCGGAGAGGAACACGGGTATCCGGCGGCTTCATCGACACCCTTGACAGGGTATCGACCGCGAGAGCTCAGTCGAGCACGAAGTAGTCGCGGTGGACCGCCTCCTCGCTGGCTCGCGGCAGGACCTGGCGCGCGTCCGCCGTCTTCATGCCCTTGATCCGGCGCAGCTCCGCGGCGGAGTAGTTGACGATGCCCTTCCCGATCGCCCCGCCGCCGCCGTCGCCGCCGTCTCCGCCCGCCGCCGCCACCCGCACGGCGTCGCCCGCCTGGAAGTCGCCGTGCACCTCGACCACGCCGACCGGCAGGAGGCTGGTGCCCCGCTCGCGCAGCGCCGCCTCGGCGCCGCGGTCGACCAGGATCCGCCCCTGGCTCGGCTTGGCGTACTTGAGCCACAGCTTGAAGCTCGACACGCGCTGGGCCTGTGGATGGAAGCGGGTGCCCTCGGGCTCGCCGGCGAGCGCACGCGCGATCGTGCCCGGACGAGTGCCGTTCACGATCATCGCCGGGATGCCCGCGGCGGTGGCCATCTCGGCGGCCACCACCTTCGAGCGCATCCCGCCCGACCCGAGCGGCGATGTCGAGACGCCGACCTCGAGCCCCTCCACCTCGGCGAAGTCGCGCACCTCCGGCACCAGCGCCGCCGCGGGGTCGTGGCGCGGATCCGCCGTGTGGAGCCCGTCGGTGTCGGTGAGCAGCAGCAGCAGGTCGGCGCCGATCAGGATCGCCACCTGCGCCGCGAGGAAGTCGTTGTCGCCGAACGAGATCTCGTCGGTGGCCGTCGTGTCGTTCTCGTTGATGACCGGGACCACCCTCCAGTCCAGGAGCCTGCGCAGCGTCTGTCGCGCGTTCAGGTAGTGGCTGCGGGCGGACATGTCGAAGAACGTGAGCAGCACCTGCGCGCTCGGCGCCCCGCGCGCCTGGAGCAGCTCGTCGTAGGCCCGGTAGAGCTTGCCCTGCCCGACCGCCGACGCGGCCTGGAGGTCCGCCATCCCCGTCGGCCGCACCGGCATGCCCATCAGCCGCATGCCGCACGCGATGGCGCCCGAGGTGACCAGCACGATCTCGTGGCCGGCGGCGTACAGCTCGGCCGCCTGGTCGCACACGTGCGGCAGGACGTCCATCCGAATCTCGCCGCGCTCGTCGGCGACGATGCTCGAGCCGAGCTTGACCACGGCAGTGCTCACGCGGCGAAGGTTATGCGGGCGCGGTTCCGGATCGGTCAGCTCAGCTCGAAGACGACGCCGGCGATCTCCACGTCGTCGCCCGGCTCGAAGCCCGCCGCCTCCAGCGCGCGGATCACACCCAACCCCCGCAGCCGGTCCTCGACGTAGCGCATGGCCTCGGCGTTGTCGACGTCGTGGCGTGCCATCAGGCGCTCCACGCGCGAGCCGAGCACGCGAAACGTGCCATCGCCCGCCCGCTCGACGCGGAACCCCTCGCCCTCTCCCGGCCGGTAGAGGCGGTGCTCGGCCTCCGGCTCGCCGGCGGCGACCGGCGCACGCTCGGGAGCCGGCTCGCTGGGCACGTGCTCGAGGATCGCCCGCTTGAGCCCTTCGAGGCCGTGCCCGGTGGCGGCCGAGGTGACGAGGACGTCGAGCGCGCGCGACCCCAGCCGCTCGCGCCACTGCGACGCAGCGGCTGCGGCCTCGTCCTCCGGTACCAGGTCCGCCTTCGACAGGCACAGGATCCGCGGCAGCGAGGCCAGCCCTCCCCCATGCCGCTCCAGCTCGCGCTCGACGGTCGCGTGGTTCTCGACCGGGTCCGAGTCGTCGGCCGGCGCCAGGTCCAGCACGTGCACGAGCAGCCGCGTGCGCTCCACGTGCGCCAGGAACTCGTGGCCCAGCCCCGCGCCGTCGCTGGCCCCCTCGATCAGCCCCGGGATGTCGGCGACTACGAGCTGGCGATCCGCCGCCTCCAGCGTCCCCAGCACTGGCTCCAGCGTGGTGAACGGGTAGTCCGCGACCTTCGGCTGCGCCCGCGTGATCCGCGCGAGCAGCGACGACTTGCCGGCGTTGGGCAGGCCCACCAGCCCTGCGTCGGCCAGCAGGCGCAGCTGCAGCTCCAGCCAGGACTCCTCGCCGGGCAGGCCGCGCTCGGCGAACCGGGGCGCCTGCCTGGTGGCGTTGGCGAAGTGGCGGTTGCCGCGGCCGCCCAGCCCACCGCGCGCCACCCGCGCGCTCTGCCCGGCGTGGGTCAGGTCCCAGCGAGCGTCGCGCTCGGGATCGACCACGCTGGTACCGGGGGGAACGCCGACCTCGAGTGGATCCTGGCTGGCCCCGTGGCGGTTGGACCCCTCGCCGTGCCCGCCGCGCTCGGCCTTGAAGTGCGTCCGGCGCCGAAACGACTGCAGGTCGCGCAGCGAGCCGTCGCACACGAGGACCACGTCGCCGCCGCGGCCGCCGTCGCCGCCGTCCGGCCCGCCGCGCGGCACGTGGGCCTCGCGGCGGAACGACACCACGCCGTCGCCGCCGCGCCCGGCCTGAACGAAGATGCGCGCGCGATCGCTGAACACGCGTCGATCGTAGGGCCAGCTACGCCAGCGGAACGGCCGATCCGGTGCCCTCGTCCGGGTCGGCGGTCACGGACGCTCCCACGCTGGCGGCCACCACCAGCGCGATGCCGCCCACCTCGCGCGCTCCCAGCCCCTGCCCGAGGACGATCAGCCCGGCAAGTGCGGCGATCACCGGGTCGAGGCTGAGCAGGATCCCGAACACGCGCGCTGGCATGCGTCGCAGCGCCTCGAGCTCCAGCGAGTACGGGATGGCCGACCCGAGCAGCGCGATGGCCGCCCCCACGGCGAGCGGCCCCGGCGCCAGCAGGTCCGACCCAGCCGAGCCCAGCCCGACCGGGACGAGCGCCGCCGCCCCGACGACCATCGCCAGCGCCAGCCCGTCCCCGCGCGGGAACGCGCGCCCGACTCGCTGACTGAGCACGATGTACGCCGCCCAGAAGCAGGCCGCCCCCAGCGCGAACGCCACCCCGGCGACGTTCGCGTGGCCGCCCCCGCCGCGCGCGAGCACCAGGATGCCGCCAGCGGCCAGGACGACCCACACGAGGTGGAGCCTCCGTCGCGAGCCCGCCACCGCGACCGCGAGCGGCCCCGCGAACTCGATCGTCACCGCGATCCCGAGCGGGATCCGGTCGATGGCCTCGTAGAACGAAAGGTTCATCGCCGCCAGGGTCAGCCCGAAGAGCACCGCGGCTCTGATGTCGCGGCGGCGGTGGCCGCGAAGCCGCGGCCGCCAGAGCGCGACGAGCATCGCGGCGCCGAGCGCCACACGAAGGAATACGGTGCCGCCCGCTCCGATGCGGTCGAACAGGGTCGTCGCGATCGCGGCGCTGACCTGCACGGTGGCGGCCGCGCCCAGCATCAGCAGCTGGGGCGGTACGCGGCGCACGCCGAGCCTCGACGGGACGGTGGCGCGGGCCGAGCGGTCGATCGGCTTGGGAGGTGGAGGCCCTACTCGGGAGCGACCGAGATCACGCGGCCGCGGCGGCCGGTGGTGAACTCGATGCGTCCCGGGCGCGCGGCGAAGATCGTGTGGTCCTTGCCGATACCGACGCCGTCGCCGGGCTTGAAGCGGGTGCCGCGCTGGCGGACGATGATCTCGCCGCCGGTCACGACCTGCCCGGCGAAGAGCTTGACCCCGAGGCGCTGGGCGTTGGAGTCGCGGCCGTTGCGGCTCGACCCGAGCCCCTTCTTATGAGCCATCGTCGGCCTCCTCCTTCTTCGCGGCCGGCTTGGCGGCCGGCTTGCGCGACAAGAGCTTGATGTCCTTGATCTCCAGGCGCGTCAGCTCCGAGCGGTGTCCGCTGCGGCGCTTGTAGCCGCGCTTGGGCTTGAACTTCAGGACGTGGATCTTCTTTCCGCGCTCGTGGCCGGTTACCACGGCCTCGACCTTGATCTTGGCCAGCTCGTCGCGCTCGAAGACCGTCTTGTCCTTCCCGTCGCCCGCGAACAAGAGGGGCTGGAGCGCGACCTTGGCGCCCTCGTCCTCGCGCAGGCGGTCCACGACGAGCGAGTCGCCTTTCTCGACGCGGTACTGCTTACCGCCCACTTTGACGATCGCGTACATGGCAGAAAAGAGCGCCCACAGGGGCGGGCGCCGGAGCGGTCAGTGTAGCGCCGGGCCGGGCCGCCGCTACTCCGCCGCCTCCGCCTCGGCCGGTGCCCCCTGGCCGTCCGCGCTGCCCCGGCGGCGGCCCCGGCCGCCCCGGCGGCCGCGCCTGCGCGGGCGGGTGCCCTCGCCATCGGTGCCGTCGTCGTCGTCGCCCGTGTCGCCGCCCGATCCGTCGCCCCCGCGCGGCCCCGGCGGCGGCCCGCCGACCAGCGACGCGTTGGCGGCGGACCGGCTGACGTGGTCGATCCGGACCAGCCGCTTCTCGCCGATCAGCGACCCCGCGCCGGTGACCGAGATCACGTAGCCGTCGACCTTGGCCACCGCGTCGTCCTCGTTGTACATGTGCGGCTCCTCGATCGTCACGTGCACCTCCTCGCCCTCGCGGAACGGGAGGGCGCGCTCGGCCACCTCCTCCTCGGTGCCCTCCATGGTCACCGCGAAGTGGTCGATCGGCAGCCCCTCCGAGCCCTCGAAGTGGAAGTGCTTGCCGAGCTCGGCCTCGAGCTCGAGGATCGGCCGTCCCGGGCCGTTGACCAGCAGGGTCGAGACGCGCGGGTGTACCTGCACCAGGAACGC
>JAXDIC010000196.1:0-5837 GCA_034664185.1 Thermoleophilaceae bacterium | reverse complement strand
GCCTGATCCCTCGGCGCGGCCGTTCTCGGGCTCAGACTTCGGCTCTAACGGCCTCGATTTGCGGCGTACTGCAGGATCGAGGCGTCTATCAGCCACTCCACGGGTGCGCGGTCGTCCGTGTAGACGGGGCCGCCCCTTGGAGCCGGTGCCAGGCGGGTCGCTGCACTGTCGGCTATCGGCATCAGGTCCGGCGGCAGGGTTCGCGCTCGGTTGGTGAGCGTCGACGCCAGGACCGGGGTTGACGAGCCGACCAGGAGTGAGTTGGTGGGTTCGACCGGGTCGCGGGCCACGGAGGGGAAGACCTGTCGCATCGTGGCCGCGATCGCTCGCTCCAGGTCCGCCGAGCCCTCGGGGTGGCCCACGTTCACGACCACCACCCCTCCCGGCCGAAGCCGCGCGCGGACCAGCGCGAAGAACTCCCTCGTCGCCAGGTAGAACGGGATGTAGGGCTGGCGGTAGGCGTCCACGAAGATGGCGTCGAAGCGCGTTGTGGACGCGCGCAGGTACGGGCGCGCATCTGCGGTCACCGTGCGGAGGTGGGGGCCGCGCAGGTCGAAGTAGCGCCGGCCGATCCCGGTCAGGCGACCGTCGATCTCGACGGCATCCACACGGGTGGAGGGGAAGTAGTGGCCGTAGGCGCGCGCGGTGGTGCCCGCTGCGTTACCAAGGATTGCCAGCCGGTGGGGTGCGTCGGGAAGGACGGCGCGGGGCAGCACGAGGAAGTCGTCCCAGTAGTCGCCGGTGAGGAAGCTGCCCGGCCTGTAGAGCGAGTGGACCGCGATCCCCTCGTTCAGCTCCAGCCGGCGCGAGCCGTCGGGCGCCTGGACCACCTGGGCGTGCTGGTACGGCGTCTCGGTCTCGTAGATCACCCGGCCGTCCGCGACGGACCGGCCAGCCCCGCCTGGGGGGATCGCGAGCAGCACCACCAGCGCGAGGGGGGCGAGCAGCGCCCAGCGGGTCAGGCGGAGGGCCGCGACGAGCGTCAGCGCGAGCGCGAAGACGAGGAAGGTTCGGCGGGTCCCGGCGAACGGGATCAACAGCAGGGCGGCCGAGAACGTGCCCACGAGCGAGCCGACGGTCGAGATCGCGTACAGGCGACCGGCCACCCGGCCGGCGTCCTCGATGCCGGTAACCGACACGCGGACGGCGTACGGGGCGACGGCTCCGAGCAGCAGGACGGGCCCCGCGACCAACACCAGCACGCCGACCAGCGATCCCAGGAAGGCGCCGACGGCCAGGTGCGACAGGCCGGTGACCGAAGCGTCGAGGAACGGGCGCGCGACGAACGGGACAACCGCCAGCGCCAGGCCCGCGATGAGCACCAGCAGGCAGAGGCCCCCGAGGTGCGGGCGGCGGTCGGCGAGCCGCCCACCGAGCCAGTAGCCGATCGCCAGGGCGGTGAGGACCGTCGCGATGGTGTTCGCCCACACGATGGTCGAGGCGCCGAAGTACGGGGCGATCAGCCGAGCCGCGGCTATCTCGACGCCCAGGCTGGCGGCGCCCACGACGAAGACGATCAAGGTGAGCGCACGGCGGTCGTCGCGCGCGCGGCGAGAACGGCCCGGCGGTCGCGTCTCGGCTGCCGGGCCGGCGCGTGCCGGCGCCGGGCTCGCGGGTCTCCGGCCGCCCGCGATCGCTTCCCGATCCACCGGCTGGAGCCTACCGGCCGCCCAGGGCACCGGTCGCCGCCCGAGCGCGCTAGAAGGCATCCGGGATGTGCTCCAGCGCCAGCAGGGCACCGGCGGGGGACAGGGTGATGCCGATCGCGTCGAAGCGAAGCCGCGGGCGATGCAACCTGTCCCGCCCGGGGGGACGGCTCCGAAGCCACTGACTGGCCATCGCCCGCACCCGCCTGCGCTTCGCGTGGCCAATCGCGTCGAGCGCGCGATCGGGCCCGGCGCGACCCGCGCTCACGCGCGTCTTGACCTCGCAGAAGACGATGCAGCGGCGGTCGGCCGCGATCAGGTCGAGTTCGCCGTAGCGGGTCCGGAAGTTTCGCTCGACGATCTCGTACCCCTGTTCGGCGAGGTGGCGCGCGGCGATCCGCTCGCCCAAGGCTCCTCGCGTTCGCCGTGCGTCCGTTGCCATGACGCCACGGTACGTCGGGGCGAGTGACACGTGGGTTACGTGCGTAACGGTCTTGCGACCGGTTTGTGACAAGTCGGTAACGGACGAGCGCGCGGCGGTCCTGCGCCTCTGCAACGCGATCGTTACGAGCCCGTCACAGAGTCGTTACCGATGTGACCCACACGTCACCCGCGCCGCCCTAGCTTGGCGGTGTGCTCGCGAGCGTCGCCACTTTCGCCCTCGAAGGGATCGACAGCCGGGAGGTCACCGTGGAGGTCGACCTCCGGCGGGGGCTGCCCGTCTTCGCCGTCGTGGGCCTTCCGGACGCCGCGGTTCGCGAGGCGCGCGAGCGCGTGCGCGCGGCGCTTCTCAACTCCGGTCTCGAGTTCCCGCTCCAGCGCCTCACCGCCAACCTGGCGCCCGCCGACGTTCGCAAGGCGGGGCCGAGCTTCGACCTGGCCCTCGCCGTCGCCGTGCTGGCGGCCAGCGACCAGCTCCCCTGCGAGGAGCTGCGCGAGTACGCGGTGTGCGGCGAGCTGTCGCTCGGTGGCGGGCTGCGGCCGGTGCACGGCGCTGTGTCCATCGCGGCGGGAGCGCGGCGCGCGGGCTACCGGCGGCTGATCGTGCCCGTCGAGACGGCGCCGGAAGCCGCTCTGGTCGACGGGGTCGAGGTCTTCGGGGTCCCGACACTGGAGCGGATCGTCGAGCTCATACGCGGCCGGTGGGAGCCGCCTCCGGCGCAGCCGGTCGCGGCGCCCGCGGTCGAGGCGTCGGGCCCCGACCTGGCCGACGTCCGCGGTCAGCAGGACGCCCGCCGGGCGTTGGAGATCGCCGCCGCCGGAGGTCACAACCTCCTGATGGTGGGACCGCCCGGGGTGGGCAAGACGATGCTCGCGCGGCGCCTGGCGGGCATCCTGCCGCCGCCCAGCTTCGAGGAGGCGGTGGAGATCACGCAGGTGCAGAGCGTCGCGGGGCTGGGGGACGGGCGCCTGGCATCGCGCCGGCCCTTCCGCGCCCCTCACCACACGATCTCGGCGCCGGGCCTCATCGGCGGCGGCTCCGTCCCCCGCCCCGGGGAGATCACCCTCGCGCATCGCGGGGTCCTGTTCCTCGACGAGCTGGCCGAGTTCTCCCGTTCGGCGCTGGAGGCCCTGCGCCAGCCGCTCGAGTCGGGGCGCGTGGAGATAACGCGCGGTCAGCGGTCAGTGCGCTTCCCCGCGGAGTTCATGCTCGTCGCCGCGTGCAACGGATGCCCCTGCGCGCGGCCGGACGGCGAGTGCACGTGCAACGACGCCGACCGCGCGCGTTACCACCGCCGCCTGAGCGGCCCGCTGCTCGACCGAATCGATCTCGTCTGCGGTCTCGCGGCCGGGCCGTCCCTGCAGCTCGTCGACTCCAAGGCACCGCCGCCCGAGGGCTCGGCCGCGGTGCGCCAGCGGGTGGTCGCGGCGCGCGAGCTCCAGAGCGCGCGCCTGGCCGGAACGGACGCAACGTGCAACGCCGCGATGGACGCCCCGCTCACCCGCACGCACGTGCGGCTCACGCGATCCCTGCGGCGCACGCTCGGCATCGCCGCCGGGGGCGGGCACCTGACAGGTCGCGGGCAGGATCGGGTCCTCCGGCTGGCTCGCACGATCGCGGATCTCGACGCGTGCGAACCCGTGGAGGATCGTCACCTGGACGAGGCGATCGGCTACCGGCTCGGCTGGCGGGCGGCGGCGGCATGAGCGCGTGCGCGGAGTGCCTGCGTCGTGCGCGGCTGATCGGGTTCCTCGCGGTCCGGATCGCGGACGCCCTGGCCGATCGGCGTGGCGCCTCGGCCATCCTGGCACTCAGCGACGAGGAGCTG
This sequence comes from Thermoleophilaceae bacterium, assembly GCA_034664185.1. GTDB lineage: Bacteria > Actinomycetota > Thermoleophilia > Solirubrobacterales > Thermoleophilaceae > AC-37. Next base: position 1,921 of record JAXDIC010000196.1, on the reverse strand, counting down.
ATCCAGGCCGTCGCGGGCGACACGGCGGCGGACGCGCGCCGGCTCGTGAAGGGGTTCGACGACCGGATCGCGCGCGCCGAGCTCCAGGCCGCGGGGCTTCACGCGGTCTGCCGCCACTCGGACCTCTACCCGCAGCCCTTGCTGGACCTGGGCGACCCGCCGGCGGTGCTCCACACGACCGTCCCGCCGGACCGCCTGGCGGAGATGTGCGCGGCCCCCACCGTGGCCGTGGTCGGCACGCGCCGTGCGTCGGCGTACGGCCTCGAAGTCGCGCGCGAGCTGGGGCGGGGCCTCGCGGACGCGGGCGTCACCGTCGTCAGCGGCTTGGCGCTGGGGATCGACGCGGCCGCCCACCGCGGCGCCCTCGACGCCGAGGGACCCACCATCGCCGTGCTTGGGTGCGGCGCCGACCGGGCCTACCCGCGCACGCACCACGCGCTCTACGACCGCATTAGGGCCCACGGCGCCGTGACCGCCGAGCTGCCTCCCGGCCAGCGCCCGCAGAAGTGGACCTTTCCGGCGCGCAACCGCATCATGGCCGGGCTCGCGCGCGTCACCGTCGTCGTGGAGGCCGCCGAGCGATCGGGGTCGCTCATCACCGCGTCGTTCGCGCAGGACCTCGGCCGGGAGGTCGGGGCCGTCCCCGGGCGGGTCACATCGCTGATGGCGGCCGGCGCCAACGGGCTCCTGCACGCCGGGGCGGCGCCCATACGCGGTCCGGAGGACGTGCTGGACATGCTCTTCGGGGCCGGCAACTGGGGGTCGAAGCGCGGCGCGCGCGCCGCTCGACGAGCTTCTCTGGATCCCGGTCTGCGGCGGATCCTGGGCGCCGTCGAGGCGGGCGACGGGGTCGATGACTTCGCGCGCGGAGCGGGGCTGCCCGCGGCCGACGTCCGGGCGGCGCTCGGCCGGCTCGAGCTGCTCGGACTGGTCAGGCGCGACGGCCTGGGCGCGTACGAGCGCGTCGCGGGACGATGAGCCGCGTCCTAACCTCCGCTGGCGTTGCCCATGCCGCCCTCCGAGTCCCAACCGCCTCGCGTTCTCTCGATCGCCGGGTCCGACTCCGGTGGTGGAGCGGGCATACAGGCCGACCTGAAGGCGTTCGCCGCGGCCGGCGTACACGGGATGACGGCGATCACCGCGATCACGGCCCAGAACACGGTCGCGGTCGACGAGGTCCTCGCAATCCCCCCGGCCACCATCCTCGCCCAGGTCCGGGCGGTGGTGGAGGACATAGGGGTCGACGCCGTCAAGATCGGGATGCTGGGGAACGAGGAGACGATCGCCGCGGTCGAGAGGGCACTCGAGCTGACGGCGCCGGCGCCCGTCGTGCTGGACCCGGTCATGGTCGCGGAGAGCGGTGCGCCACTGCTCGAGCAGGGCGCTCGGCGCGCGCTCGCGGAGCGGCTCGTGCCCCGGGCGACGGTCGTCACCCCCAACCTGCCGGAGGCTCGACAGCTGGCCGGCGTTGCCGGCGGCGGGGACGCCGCCGACTGGGACGCGGAGGCCCTCGCCCAGGCGGTTCACGCCCTCGGCCCGAGGGCGGTGGTGGTCACCGGCGGCCATGGCCCCGACGCGGAGGACATCTTCTTCGACGGCCAGCGGCTCGTCCGCATCCCGGGCCAGAGGCACCTCGACGGCGCCGCCCACGGGTCCGGCTGCACGCACTCCTCGACGCTCGCCGCGCGTCTGGCATTCGGCGACGATCCGCTCGAGGCGGCGCGCGCGGCCAAGCTGACGGCATCCGAGGCGGTCCGCCGCGGCCTGCGGACGATCGGGCGCGGAGCGGGGCCCGTCGACGTGTTCGGGCTGGGCGACCGATCCGGGACCCCGCCGTCCGCTTCGGGCCGTTTGACATAATCCGAGCCGACGCGCGAGCGGGCGCGAGTCGATCCGAACACGGAAAGGGCTGCAAGATCAG
>JAXDIC010000174.1:0-2875 GCA_034664185.1 Thermoleophilaceae bacterium | reverse complement strand
CGGCCAGCGTCTCCTCCAGCTCACCCCAGTCCAGGCCGCCCAGCCGCAGCCCACCAGCCAGCGCGAGATTGGCGGGGAACCACTGCCGCGCGAGCTTGGCCACGTTGACCACAGGGGCGTTCGGGACCACGAGCGCGAGGCGCTCCTCGACCGCTGCCAGCAGCGCTGAGACGCAGCCGCCGAGCGACAGGCCGGTGAGCGCGATCTGCGGTACCCCGTCGGCGAACAGGTGGTCCATGAACACACGAAAGTCGTGCACTGCGTGGCCCATCGCCTCGACGAAATGAGCGATGCCGTGGGCGAACAGTCCCCAGCCGCTGAACGCCGCCCGCGCCTGGCGAACGCCGTGAAACGGAAGCAGGTACATGAGCACGTCGTAGCCCTGGCCGTAGAGCCAGGGGAGCGAGAAGAACATGCTGTTCAGCCAGTACGGCGACGCGCCGAAGCCGTGAATGACCGCGAGTGTGGGCCGCGGCCCGTCGTCGTGGCTCCAGTGTTGCGCCCAGGCCAGCCGGTTCTCCCGGTGGCGGGAGTAGTCGGCCCCCGCCTCGGGATTCATCACCTGGTAGGGACTCTCGAAGCGCAGCATCCGCACTTGGCCGCCGGGGGCCTTGAACGATCCGCGCGGTGCAGCCAGCACGTCCACCGCCACGCCCGGCGGCGGAGCGGCAAACGCGGCTCCCGGATCCCGAGCGGCGGCGAGCTCCCGGTAGAAGGCAAGGTGGTCCAGCTGGCGACGCGTCTCGGGACGGGTGGCCGACAGGCTCGCCGGGACCGCAACCAGTGAGGCCACCGCGGTTCGGAGCACGAGGTCAAAGCCGATCGATCCCCGGATCAGCGCCTGCGTCGAGAGCGGAAGATCCCCCAGCCGGGGTTGCCCGCCGACCGTCCTGCGCAGGCCGCCCACGGCCTCGACCGTCGCCGCCCGGGTCATCTCAAGCAGCCACGCCCGCGCCACCGAGCTGGCGCTCGAGGATCTCCTGGGTCCAGGGGCCGTCGGTGCTGAACGTCTCGCCGGCCTGCCAGCCCTGGAGCTCGGAGATAGCGCCGCCCTGCACGGCGAACAGCCGGCCGGTGATGGTGCAGTCCCCACGGGCGAGGAACGCCACCAGCGGCGAGACGTGTGCCGGATCGAAGGTGTCGAAGGCATCCGGGCTCTCCGGCTTCTTCATCAGCTCGCCGACCATGCCGGGGACGTCCTCGGTCAGCCGCGTCCGCGCGGCGGGGGCGATCCCGTTGACGCGCACCCCGATCCGGCTGAGCTCAGCCGCCGCGACCAGCGTCAGCGCGGCGATCGCCGCCTTGGCCGCGCCGTAGTTGGCCTGACCGGGATTGGCCAGGTACGTGCCTGAAGCTGAGGTGGTGTTGACCACCGCGCCGTTTACCTCCTCGCCCGCCTTCGACCGGGCCCGCCAATGCTCGGTGGCCTGGCGCAGGGTGCAGAAGTGCCCCTTCAGATGCACGCGCAGGACCAGATCCCACTCGTCCTCGGTCATGCGATGCAGGAAAGCATCGCGCAGGATGCCGGCGTTGTTGACCAGCACGTCAAGCTGCCCGTAGGTCTCCACCGCCTGCGCCACCAGGCCCCCCGCCGCCTCTAAATCGGCCACATCGTCGTGATTGGCCACCGCTTCGCCGCCTGCGGCGACGATCTCCTCGGCCACCCGCGTCGCGAGGCTGGCGTCGGCGCCGGTGCCGTCGGGTTTGCCGCCGAGGTCGTTGACCACGACCTTTGCGCCTTCGGAGGCGAACAGCAGCGCATGCTCGCGGCCGATGCCGTTGCCCGCCCCGGTGATGACCGCCACGCGGCCGTCAAGAATGCCCATGTTTTCAGGCTCCAATCTCAGCCAGGCCATCCTTGATGGCCACGTTTCCGTTGTCGGAGGTGGTCTCGAACACCACCCGCCGGACCCCGGCGTCCTCCCCCGCGCGCCACAGACGGTGCGTGACCCGCTCGCTCGGCTGCACGATCTTGGCGAAGCGGACGGCGAGCCGGCGCAGGCGCGTCGGGTCCTCCGCGCAGAATTCGCCGACCACCGCGCGGGAGCAGAAGGCCATCGTGCATAGCCCGTGCACGATGATCCCGGGCAGGCCCATCGCCTTGGCGAAGTCGTCGTCGAGGTGGATCGGCATCGGATCGCCCGAGGCCTGGCTGTAGCGCTGCGTCTGGTCGGCGTCGAAGCCGTGGGTGACGCTGGCCGCAGGTTTCTCGGAGCGGACCGACTCGTCGAAGCCGTGGTCGGTCAGTGGCTCGCCCTCGTGGACGTCGAGCTGGGCTCCGCGGAAGAACGCGGCCATGTACTGGTCGACCACGGGGTCGCCTCCCTCGGTCTCCGTCACCGCTTTACCGAGGACGACGACGCCGCTCGAGGCGCCGTGCACGCCGATCGCCGCTGCCCGGGAGACCAGCGCCATCCCGGGGACGATCGGCTGGTGGTAGCGGAAGTCCTGCTCGCCGTGGACGACGCGCATCGCGACCTCGCCGGGCACGACGGCCATGATCGCCGGGGCGAGCACGTCGATCAGCGCGCCGACGACCGGGAACACGGGCGGGGCCAGCTCGCCCGAGCGATGCGCCGGGTGCTCGTCGTTCGTCGCCTCGGCGTAGGCCACGATCCGCTCACGCGTGACCTCGAAGCGGGAGGGGGCGCCCCAATGCCCGAGCTTGTCCAGATTCCATTGCCGGTCGGTGGTCGCGCTCATCCTCAGCCCACCAGCGCCTTCAGCCTCTCCAGCGAGGTCTCAATCTCCTCGCCGGCCTTCTTGGTCACCATCTCGCCCATCGGACCCTGGATCCCGCCACCGGAGAACTCCGCCTCGTAGGAGACCTGGCTAGAGCCGCCGTTGGGCTCGGCGGTGATTGTGGTGGCCAGCA
>JAXDIC010000150.1:0-10640 GCA_034664185.1 Thermoleophilaceae bacterium | reverse complement strand
CGGACCTGCTCCAGGTCTACGACGCGCTGGAGACCCCGCGCGCGGTGCGCGGCGACGTGCCGCACCTGGACCTGGCCGGCGCGCTCCGCTACCTGGACCAGGTCCGCGAGCGCAGCCTGGGCGTGCTGGAGCACGCCGAGCTGGAGGGCGACGGCTCCGACATCTGGGACATGGTCATCCGCCACGAGCATCAGCACAACGAGACGATGCTCCAGACGCTGGCGCTGGCGCAGCCGGGCGTCTACTCGCCGGAGCCCCGTGCTCGTCCTCGCGGTGCCCTTCGCACCGGCGGGATGGTGCGCGTGGAGGCCGGCCCGTTCCTCGCGGGCGCCGAGGCGAGCGGCTTCGCCTACGACAACGAGCGCCCCCGCTTCGAGGTGGACCTGCCCGCGTTCGAGATCGACGCCAAGCCGGTGACCAGCGGTGCGTACCTCGAGTTCGTCGAGGCCGGCGGCTACCGGCAGCGCCAGCTGTGGTCCGAGGACGGCTGGACGTGGCGCCGCGGCGCCGGCATAGAGCGGCCGCTGTACTGGACGGACGACGGGCGCGAGCGTCGCTTCGACGAGGTCGATGAGATCGATCCGTCGCTCCCGGTCATGCACGTGTCGTGGTACGAGGCCGACGCGTACGCTCGCTGGCGCGGCAAGCGCCTGCCCACCGAGCTCGAGTGGGAGAAGGCCGCCGCCTGGGGTCCGGGCGCTCGGACGCCGCGGCGCTACCCGTGGGGCGACCAGCCGCCGACGCCGGAGCGCGCCAACCTCGACCAGACGGCCTTCGGGCCGGTGCCGGCCGGGGCCCTGGCCGCGGGCGCCTCGGCGTACGGGGTGCTCGGGCTGATCGGCGACGCCTGGGAGTGGACCTCCAGCCACTTCGACGCCTACCCGGGCTTCCGGCCGTTCCCGTACCCCGAGTACTCGCAGGTGTTCTTCGGCACGGAGTACCGCGTCCTGCGCGGCGGCTCGTGGGCCTCGCGCCCGCGGGTCGTGGGCAACACGTTCCGCAACTGGGACTACCCCCAGCGGCGGCAGATCTTCGCCGGCTTCCGCTGCGCGGCGGACGGCTGAGCATGCCCGTAGCGCTCGACGATCGGGTCGTGATCGACGACCGGCTGGACGGGGGGACTCCCGTCGACATCGCCGACGAGGTGCGCGATGGGCTGACGCGCCCGCTGAAGGAGCTGCCGCCAAAGCTGTTCTACGACGAGCGCGGCTCGGAGCTGTTCGAGGCGATCACGGAGCTGCCGGAGTACTACCCAACGCGCTGCGAGCGCGAGATCCTCAACCGCCGCTCCCCCGAGATCGTGGCCGCGACCGGCGCCCGCGAGCTGGTCGAGCTCGGCTCGGGGTCGGCCTCCAAGACGCGCGCGCTGCTGTACGCGATGGCCGGCGCCGGCACGCTGCACCGCTACGTGCCGGTGGACGTGTCCGCGGCTCCCGTCGAGCGGAGCGCCGAGGAGCTGTGCGAGGTCTATCCCGGGTTGACGGTGCACGGGCTGATCGGCGACTTCCATCGCGACCTGGTCCACCTGCCCGACGGCAAGCGCAGGCTGTTCGCGTTCCTCGGCGGGACGGTCGGCAACCTCTTTCCCGACGAGCGCGTCGAGTTCCTCACCGGGCTGCGCGAGTCGATGGGCGCGGACGATCGGCTGCTGCTGGGCACCGACCTGGTCAAGGACGTGGACGTGCTCGAGGCCGCCTACAACGACAGCGCCGGCGTGACCGCCGAGTTCAACCGCAACGTGCTGCACGTGCTCAACCGCGAGCTGGACGCCCACTTCCCCGTCGACCGCTTCGAGCACGTGGCCTTCTTCAACGAGGACGAGTCGTGGATCGAGATGCGCCTGCGATCGCTGGACCAGCGCGTGGTGCGGATCGACGGCGCCGGCATCGACGTGCCGTTCGCCGCCGGTGAGGAGATCCGCACCGAGATCAGCACGAAGTTCACGCGCGGCCGCGTGGCCGACGACCTGGCCGAGGCCGGCATGCGGCTCGACTCGTTCTGGACCGACGATGAGGACCGCTTCGCCCTCAGCCTGGCGTCGCCGCGGCGGCGGCGTTTCCCGCGGGCGCCGTTCCCCGTGCGCGGGTAGCGGCGCTCAGGCCGCCTTCCAGTCGCGGAAGGCGTGCAGCAGCGCCTCGCGCGCCTCGGGCGAGATCGTCTCCTCGGTGAGCCCGCCCAGCGCCCGGCTGGTCACGCGCATCTGCTCGACGTAGGTCCGGCAGCCGTCGCAGCCCGCGATGTGGCTCTCGAAGCGCCGCCGGTCGCGCCCCGAGAGCGCGCCCTCGAAGTAGTCGGTCACCAGCTCGACCAGCTCGCGGCAGGCGATGTCGCGGCCGCGCAGCATCAGCTCGCGCTCCCGTTCGAGAAGTAGCGCTCCAGGAGCTGCCGGACCTTGCTGCGCGCGCGGTGCAGGAGCACCCGCTGGTTCCCGTCGGAGAGGTCCAGAAGGTCGCGGACCTCCTCCGCCCCCAGGCCGTGCACGTCGCGTAGCGTGATCACCCGCCGCTGGGCCGGCGGAAGCGTCTCGATCGCCTTGACGATCATCGCCTGGCCCTCGGCGGCGATCAGCTTCTGCTCGGGCTCCTGTCCCCAGGATGCCGGCGGCGACTGCCACGCGCCCGGCGTGGCCGAGTCGGGGCCGAGGAAGCGATCGGCGTCCACGGCCGGCTCGTCGTCGCCCGTCGCGAGCGAGGAGAACGGCACGCTGCGCGACTCCCGCTGGCCGCGGGTCTTGGCGCGGTTCACCAGGATCCGGAAGATCCAGGTCTTCAGCGTGGACCGGCCCTCGAAGCGGTCGATGCCGTTAAGCACGCCCAGCCAGGCCTCCTGGGTCACCTCCTCGGCCACGGCGCGGCTAGGCACGAACGTCATCGCCAGCCGCACCATGGCGGAGTGATAGCGCTCGACCAGCGTCATGAACGCGGCCTCGTCGCCGCGCTTCAGCCCCTCGAGCAGTGGGCCATCCGGGTCGCCGGGAGCGGCGTGCCAGTCCGTCACGGCGAGTCTCGCCTCACGGGCGGTCCTTCGGGGCCACGGGCGCGAACCTACCCGGCCGGGCCGGAGCCGTCCAGATCCGAGGGCGAGGGCGGCTGCCGTCATGACGCCAGAGTCACCGGCCCGGCCCGTGGCGTTACAGCTCGCGCGCCACGTAACCTCCGCGCGCATGGCGCAGCTGGCGGCGTTCCTTCGCGGCATCAACGTGGGCGGTCACCGGCGGATCTCGATGGCGGACCTGCGAAAGCTGCTCGAGGACGCGGGGTACGCCGGCGTGCGCACGCACCTCCAGAGCGGCAACGTGGTGCTGAGCTCCAAGGAGTCCCCGGCCAAGGTCGCCGGCGCAATCCAGCAGCTGATCGAGACGGGGCTGGGCATGGACGTCAAGGTCGTGGTGCGCACGGGCGCGGAGCTTCGGGCGGTGGTGGCCGAGAACCCGCTGGCCGGCGTGGCCACCAATCCCAAGGCGCACCTCGTGCTGTTCCTGTCCGCCAAGCCCAGCGCGGCGGCGTTGCGCGAGCTGGCGGAGCAGGACTTCGCGCCGGACCGGTTCGAGGCCCGCGGGCGCGAGATCTACGTCTGGTGCCCGGACGGCATGCGCGACAGCCGGCTGGTCAAGTCGATCACCGAGAAGCGCCTGGGCGTGACGATCACCAACCGCAACTGGAACACCGTCACGAAGATGCTGGAGATGGTCCAGGCGGCTGACTGAGCGCCTGGTCCCACGCGTCGCGCAGCGAGGACCGGTAGAAGAGGAACAGGGGCGGAGCAAGGAGGAGGAGCACGGCCTCGTCGAACGGGCCGGGGATCGGGAGCAGCGCCAGGCCGGCGAACCACCGAAGCGGCCTGGGAATGCGCCTGTCGCGGACCAGGATGCCGGTGGCTCGGATGGTTCTGGCCACGAATGCCCGCACGCCCGTCGGATTAGGCTTAACGGTGTCCAGCCACCTGAGGAGATGTCATGGCGATCAAGCTCCACACCTGCGGCAACACGTGGATCCACGGTCCCCATCCGTGCTGGCGGGTGATGAAGGCGCTCGACGACGCCGGCGTCCCGTACGAGCAGGTGAAGCATCCGAGCGTCGGGCGCGGCCGGCGCAAGGACCTCAAGGCGCTGAGCGGCCAGAACCTGCTTCCCGTGATCGAGTTCGAGGACGGCCGCGTACTGCGGGAGGAGTCCGCCGACCTCGCCAAGCGGATCGAGGACGGGCGGCTGAACGAGGGCGCCGCCGCTCCGGCGGCCGGCGGCTGACCGCTACTCCGGGCCGGTAGGTCCCGAAGGCCATGGCCGACGAGGTTGACTCTCCCGACCGCCCCAGGCCGCGTGGACCGCGGGTGCTGCTCCGCCCGCTCGGCGAGGCCGATCTCCCCGTGGTCGAGGCGCTGATCGCGGAGCCGGCCGTCGTGCGCTGGTGGGGCGCACACGACGAGCAGCGGCTGCGTCGCGACCTGCTCGAGGACGAGCTGACCGAGTCGTTCGCGATCGAGCTGGAGGGCCAGCTGATCGGCGTGCTGCTGGTGTCGGAGGAGAACACGCCCGACTACCGCCACGCGGCGCTGGACATCTCGCTGGCCACCGCGCACCACGGCCGCGGCCTGGGGCGCGAGGCGCTGCGCACGATGATCGACCACCTCGTGGACGAGCGCGGGCATCACCGCTTCACGATCGATCCCAACGTGGGCAACGCGGTAGCGATCCGCTGCTACTCGGCCGTCGGCTTCAAGCCGGTCGGGGTGATGCGCCGGTACGAGCGGGGCTCCGACGGCAACTGGGGCGACGGCCTGTTGATGGACCTGCTGGCGAACGAGCGCTTGTAACGCGGCCGCCCAGCGGAGAGACTGGCCCCGACTGGCGACATCGACAGGGCCCGCAAGCGGGCGGAGGCTGATTCGTGAGCGACTACGACGTCATCGTCCTCGGGGGAGGGCCCTCCGGCGAGCACTGCGCGGGCGCGCTGGCGGCAGGCGGCAAGAAGGTGGCAATCGTGGAGCGCGAGCTCTTGGGCGGCGAGTGCTCGTACTGGGCCTGCATCCCCTCCAAGACGCTGCTCCGCCCCGGCGACGTGCTGGGCCAGGCGCGCGAGGCGCCCGGTGCCGCCGAGGTGGTGGGCGATAGCCGCGTGGAGGCGAAGGCCGCGTTCGAATGGCGCGACTTCCAGGTCTCGGACTACCACGACGACGGCCCCATGGAGTGGGCGAAGAAGGAGGGGATCGACGTGCTGCGCGGCGAGGGCCGTCTGGCCGGCCCGAAGACCGTGGCCGTGGGCGACGCCGAGCACACCGCCGACCACATCGTGATCTCCACGGGCTCCGACCCGGTGATCCCGCCGATCGACGGCCTGCGCGAGCTGGACGGCGTTTGGACCAACCGCGAGGTGACCGGCATGAAGGAGGTGCCGCGCCGGCTCTTGATCCTGGGCGGCGGCCCGGTGGGCGTGGAGATGGCGCAGGCGGCGCGCAGGCTTGGCGCCGAGGTGGCGCTGGTCGAGGGCGCCGACCACATCCTGCCGCGCGAGCCCAAGCCGCTGGGCCAGGGCCTGGGCCAGGTGCTGGAGGCCGAGGGCGTGGAGCTCAAGTTCGGCCAACACGCGTCGGCCGCGCGCCGCGACGGCGACGACTACGCGCTGAGCTTCGAGGACGGCTCCGAGCTGCGCGGCGACAAGCTGCTGGTGGCCACCGGGCGCAGGCCGCGCACCGGAGGGCTGGGCCTGGACAGCGTCGGCCTGGAGCTGGGCGAGCGCGGCAACGTGGAGGTCGACTCGCGCCTGTCCGCCGGCGACGGCATCTGGGCGATCGGCGACGTGACCGGCGTGTGGCCGCTGACCTACGTCGGCAAGTACCAGGGCCGCGTGGTGGCCTCCAACATCCTGGGCCGCCCGGCCGAGGCGTCGTACGACGCCGTGCCGCGCGTGGTGTTCACCGATCCGCAGGCGGTGGCCGTGGGCGAGCCCGTGGGCGTCAAGACGGCCCGCGTGGAGCTCTCGGGCGTTGCCCGCACCTCCACCTATACGCGCGCTTACGACGAGAAGCCCGGCTTCCTCACCCTGGTGTCGGACGGCGAGTACCTGACCGGCGCCTACGCGCTGGGCCCCGAGGCCGGCGAGTGGCTCGGGCAGGCGACGCTGGCCATCCGGGCACGCGTGACGCTGGAGACGATGCTGGACACGATCCAGCCGTTCCCGACCTTCTCCGAGGCGTACATGTTCGGCCTGCGGGATTTGCTTGGACGCTAACGGCCCCCACGGCAAGCAATAACGGCCGGAGGCCCTGGCCTGGTTGCACTTAGTCTCGCCATGCGAGATCAAATGCAACCACGTCGCTGCCTGCCCTTATTGCTAGCCGTGGGCGCGCGTGGCGAAGTAGGCTGCCGCCCCGGATGAACCTCGACGGCATAGGAGCACTCGTGGCCGGCGGCGCCTCCGGCCTGGGCGAGGCCACCGCTCGCGCCCTGGTGGCGCGCGGCGCGCGCGTGGCCATCGCGGACCTGAACGAGGACAGGGCCAACCAGCTGGCCGGTGAGCTGGGCGACGCCGCGATCGCCCTTCGCGCCGACGTGACCAGCGAGGGCGATGTCGAGGGCGCGGTGGCCGGCGCGATCGAGGCGCTGGGCGAGCTGCGGCTGGCCGTGTCGTGCGCCGGCGTGGGCTGGGCCGAGCGGACCGTCAGCAGGAACGGCCCCGCCCAGCTGCAGCCGTTCGAGACCGTGGTCCGGATCAACCTGATCGGCACCTTCAACGTGCTCCGCCTGAGCGCAGCGGCGATGGCCGAGAACGACCCGAACGAGGACGGCGAGCGCGGCGCCGTGGTGATGACCGCGTCGATCGCCGCCTACGACGGGCAGATCGGCCAGACCGCATACGCCGCCTCGAAGGGCGGCGTGGTGGGCCTCACGCTGCCCGCCGCACGCGACCTGGCCCGCCTGGGGATCCGCGTGTGCACTATCGCGCCGGGACTCTTCGACACCCCGCTCTTGGCCGCCCTGCCCGAGGACGCGCGCGCGGCGCTGGGCCAGCAGGTGCCGTTCCCCTCGCGCCTGGGTCAGCCGCCCGAGTACGCGGCGCTGGCCCTCCACATCGCCGAGAACCCGATGCTGAACGGCGAGACGATCAGGCTGGACGGCGCCCTCCGGATGCCTCCGAAGTAGGGCTTCCCTAGACTTCCACCCACGGGCGCGCAGGCGCCCGTTTCGCCGCCAGAACCCCGGAAAAGGACCTCATCCATGCCTGAAGCCGTAATCGTCGATGCTCTCCGCACGCCCATCGGGCGCGCCTTCAAGGGGTCACTCACCCAGGTGCGCCCCGACGACATGGTCGCCTTCGTGGTGGACCAGCTCCTTGAGCGCCAGCCCGATCTCGACCCGGCGACCGTCGACGATCTGGTGTGCGGCTGCGGCATGACCCAGGGCGAGCAGGCCTACAACGTCGGCCGCATCGCGGTCCTGCTCTCCCAGAAGCTGCCCGACGAGGTGACCGGCTCGACCATCGCGCGCTACTGCGCCTCCAGCCTGAACGCAATCCGCATCGGCGCGGACGCGATCAAGGCCGGCGACGGCGACACCTACATCGCCGCCGGCGTCGAGTCCGTGAGCCGCGTGGGCCCCGTCAGCGAGGCGTCGCTGCCCGACACCCGGAACCCCAAGCTCATGGGCAACGACGGCACGCACAACGCGTACATCTCGATGGGCGAGACGGCCGAGAACGTGGCCGACCGCTTCAACGTGAGTCGCGAGGCGATGGACGAGTACGCCGTGCGCTCCCAGCAGCTGGCGGTCGAGTCGCGCGACAGCGGCTTCTTCGACCGCGAGATCGTGGCCGTGGACACGCCCGACAACGGTGCCGTGGACAAGGACGACGGCCCGCGCCCGGGCACGACCATCGAGAAGCTGGCCGAGCTGAAGCCGGCGTTCCGGGAGGAGGGCGGCCGCGTGACCGCCGGCAACTCGTGCCCGCTGAACGACGGCGCCGCGGCGGTGCTGCTGACCTCCGAGGACAAGGCCAAGGAGCTGGGGCTGAAGCCGCGCGCCCGCGTGATCGCCTCGGCCACCAGCGGCCTGGAGCCGGAGATCATGGGCGTGGCACCCATCGGCGCCATCCACAACGTGCTCCAGCGCGCCGGGATGACCATGACGGACGTGGACGTAGTCGAGTTGAACGAGGCGTTCGCCGCGCAGGTCATCCCGATCATGGAGAAGTGCGAGATCCCGCTGGAGAAGATGAACCCGCACGGCGGGGCGATCGCCCTCGGGCACCCATTCGGCATGACCGGCGCGCGGATCATGACCACGCTGCTCAACGATCTCGAGACCGACGACAAGACGATCGGGCTGGAGACGATGTGCGTGGCCGGCGGCCAGGGAATGGCGATGATCGTGGAGCGGCTCAACTAGAGCCGCTCGGTAGACGCCGGCGCCGGGGCTTCTTCAGCCGGCGCCGGTGATCCGCGCCTGGAGCCGCCGCATGCCGGCCAGCCAGCGGTCGTAGTCGGCGCCCTTGCGCTGGAAGAAGTCGAGCACCTCGGGGTGCGGAAGGATCAGGAAGCGCTCCTCGCGAAGGGCGTCGACCACCACGTCGGCCACCTGCTCGGGCTCGAGCACGTCACCCGCCGCGGCCACCACGCGCGTGCCCAGCCCCTCCTCGCCGGACAGGGACAGACCGGCCTGGAGCATTCCGGTGTTCACGCCCATCGGGCACAGGCAGCTGACCCGCACTCCGCGGTCCCCGTAGGTCACCGACAGCCACTCGGCGAACGCCACGGCCGCGTGCTTGGTCACGGAGTAGGGAGCCGACCCGATCTGCGTGAGCAGGCCGGCGGCCGACGCGGTGGTCAGGAAGTAGCCCTCGCCGCGCTCGACCCACTCCGGCACTAGGCGGCGCGCCGCCAGCAGGTGAGCGCGCACGTTGACGGCGTAGGCCATCTCCCACACCTCGTCCGGGGTGTCCAGGTCGGTGCCCGCCCCCACGCCCGCGTTGGCGCAGAAGAGATCGACCGGGCCGAACTCGGTGCCCGCCCGGTCGATCAGGGCGTCCACGTCCTCCTCGCTGGCCACGTCGCATCGAAGCCCGATGGCGGCCGTGCCGATCCCGCTGGCCACGGCCTCCGCCCCGGGGCCGTCGAGGTCGGCCACCATCACGCCGCGCGCGCCATCGCGAGCGAAGCGCTGCGCCAGCGCGCGCCCGATGCCCGACGCGCCGCCGGTCACCACCACGACCTTCCCCTCGACGTCCACGTCTACGTGGCCGCCGGCACGCGTTCGCTCTCCGCGCGCGCCACCAGCGCGCCGATCGCGTCGACCAGCCGCGGCCACACGGCGCGCGGCAGGTCGTGGCCCATGCCCGGCACGGTGATCAGCTCGGCTCCCTCGATGGCCGCCGCCGTGGCTCGCCCTCCGGCCACCGGCAGGAGCGGATCGTCCTCGCCGTGGAACACGAGCGCCGGGACCCTCAGCGAGCGCAGCATCTCGGTCCGGTCGCCCGATGCGACGATGGCGGCGAACTGGCGCGCGAAGCCCGGCGGGTCCACGCCCCGGTCCCACGACAGACCGGCGCGGGCACGCACGGCGTCCTCGTCGAGCGGGAACCCCGGGGACCCGATGACCCGGGCCAGCCGCGGCGCGCGCTCGACGGCCTCCTCGCGCGAGCGGGCCGCGGGCTCGGTGAGCACGGCCGCGGCCTCGGGCGTGGACTGCGACACCGAGCGCTCGCCCGTGGTCGACATGATCGACGTGAGGCTGCGCACGCGCTCCGGGTGCCGGGCTGCCGCCGTCTGGGCGATCATCCCGCCCATCGACGCGCCCACCAGGTGCGCGCTCTCGATGCCCAGCGCGTCGAGCAGGCCGATGGTGTCCGCCGCCATGGCGACGAGGTCGTAGGACGCGGACGAGGCGTCGCCCTCCAGGCACGCGCGGAGGTCCGGCATGCCGGCGGCGTGCATGTGGGTCGACTCGCCGGCGTCGCGGTTGTCGAAGCGCACCACGAAGTGCCCGGCCTCCGCCAGCGCGCGGCAGAGCTCCTCCGGCCACACGATCATCTGCGCGCCGAGCCCCATGATCATGACCACGGGCGGGTGCTGGCGATCGCCGAAGGTCTCGTAGGCGAGCGTCACCTCGCCCACGTCCGCGAATTGCGTGCGCATGAGGCCGCGAGGTTAACCGGCCCGCAGTCCGGGTAGCCCACCGACGATGACCCGTTTCTTCCACTTCTGCGCCCAGGAGCAGTTCCCGCCCGGGGACCTGCTCCAGCAGGCCGTCGAGGCCGAGCGGGCGGGCTTCGACGGCATCGGCTGCTCGGACCACCTCCAACCGTGGTGGGAGGGGGGCGAGTCCGGGCACGCCTGGGTCTGGCTGGGCGCCGCCGCGGAGGCCACCGAGCGTGTGCCGCTGGGCACGGGGGTCACGCCGCCGGGCCCGCGCTACCACCCGGTGCTGATCGCACAGGCGTGGGCCTCGCTGGAGTCGATGTACCCCGGCCGCCCCTACCTGGGCTTCGGCTCGGGCGAGTCCCTGAACGAGTCGCCGCTGGGCGCGGACTGGCCGCCGGTGGGCAAGCAGATCGAGCGCATGGAGGAAGCGCTGGAGCTGATCCACCGCCTGTTCGACGGCGAGCGCGTGGACCACGAGGGCGAGCACTTCTCGACCAAGCAGGCGTACC
>JAXDIC010000148.1:0-4995 GCA_034664185.1 Thermoleophilaceae bacterium | reverse complement strand
CCGATGGCGTTGCGCAGCGTGCGGACGATGTGCTCCTGGCCCACCACCTCCTCGAAGGTCTTGGGGCGGTGGCGGCGGTAGAGCGAGAGCATGGGCCGAAGCGGATGGTAGCCGCGAGACCGGCGGGCGGCCGGTAGCGTCTCGCGGCCATGGCCTGGGCTCGCAGAGCGCTGCCGAACGCGCTGGTCGCCGGCGCGCTGGCGCTCCTCATCTTCGCGTGGTTCGGCCACGCGTTCCTCAACTACGACACCTTCTACGCGCTCGTCTGGGGCAACGACCTGGTGCACGGCCGCGCCCCGCAGTACGACGTGCCGGTCGCCCCCACCCCGCACCCGCTGGCCACCGCCGTGGGCGCGCTGGTGTCGCCGCTGGGCGACGGGGCCGAGGCCGCGCTGCTCGCCCTGGTGCTGTTCTCGATCGGCTGGCTATTGGTCGGGCTCTACCGGCTCGGGCGCGCGTCGTTCGCCTGGCCGGTGGGCGTGCTGGCGGCCGCCATCTTCGCCACGCGGGTGCCGCCGCTCAACTTCGGCATCCGTGGCTACGTGGACCTGCCCGCCATCGCGTTCGTCGTCTGGGCCGCGCTGCTGGAGGTCCGCCGCCCGCGGCGGGGCTGGCCGGTGTTCGCGCTGCTCGGCCTGGCCGGCCTCCTGCGGCCCGAGGCGTGGCTGTTCCTGGCGGCCTACTGGCTGTGGCTGTTCCCGGCCTGCGACTGGCCGGCGCGGCTTCGCTACGCCGCGCTGGCCCTGGCCGCGCCCGTCATCTGGGCGGTCAGCGACCTGCTGGTGACCGGCGATGCGCTGTGGTCCCTCCACGGCACGCACGACCTGGCCGGCCAGCTGAAGCGGCCGACGGGGATCGCCAACGTACCCAAGCTCATGCCGCGCCGGTTGGGGGAGATCATGCGCCTGCCCGAGCTCGTGGCGTCGGTGATCGGCTTCGCGGCGGCGCTGGTGTGGCTGCGCGCACGGGCGCGCGTGCCCGCCGCCGTGGCGGTGCTCAACGGGATCGCCTACCTGGTGCTGGGGATCGTGGGCCTGTCGCTGCTCGGGCGCTACCTGTTCCTGGCGGCGGCGATGCTGTCGCTGTTCGCGGCGGTGGCGGTGTTCGGATGGGCCGCCCTACCGCGCGGCCGCCCGCTGCGCCTGGCCTGGCGGATGGGCGGTCTGGTGGTGTTCGCGGCCATCCTGGTCTTCTCGCCCATGCAGGCCGACCGGCTGAACAGCCTGCGCAACGACATCGCCAACCGCGCCCGCGTGCAGGCCGACCTGCACGACCTCGTGAAGTCGCGCGCGGGCGAGGCGGCCCTCGGCAGCTGCGGCACGCTGTACGTGCCAAACCACCGGCCGGTGCCCGAGCTGGCCTACTGGACGGGGCGGCGGCCGGCGGACATAGTCTCCGCGCAGGGCCTCCAGAAGCCGGTCGCCAACGGGCTCTTCGTCGCGCCCGCGACCCCAGCGGTGGCCAAGCTGTCGGTGCTCGACCCGCGCGACCTCACGCGGCCGGCCACGCCGCCTCCGGGCTACCGCCAGCTGGCCCGCAACCGCTCGTGGGTCCTGTACGGGGGCTGCCGCGCCAAGCTGGCGCAGGCCGGGGGGCGTTACGGGTAGGGTCGGCCGCCTGCGTCGCATCGCCCGCCCCCTTCCACTGGTCCTGGTATCAGCTGCGCTGGCCGCCTTCCCCGCCAGCGCAGTCGCCGACTGGTACGCCAGCCCGACCGGCTCCGGGACCGACTGCAGCGCGCCGCATCCCTGCAGCCTCCTGCACGCGGTTCAGAACGCCCCCAACAACTACAGCGTCTTCGTGAGGGGCGACCAGGGCGACTACAACCTCTTCTCCTACATCACCAGCAGCGGCAACACCATCCATATCCACGGGACCAACGGACGCCCGCGGGTGATCTTCAGCACCGACGTGGGGCTGACCCTGAACGGCACCGGCTCGACGGCCAACAACCTCTACGTCGAGAGCCAGGGCACCGGCGGCGGCGGTACCGCGTTCGCGGTTTTCGGTGGGGGCAGCGCGGACAACATCGTCGCCAAGTCGGCTGGCGGCGACGCTGCCTGCAGCCAGCGCAACGCCACCCTCACCAACAGCGTCTGCTGGGGGACGGGCTCCTTCGGCTTCGGCCTACTCACGCAGACCAACGGTGCCGCCACCACGGACACGGTGCGAAACGTCACCGCGATCGCCAGCGACCCCAGCGGTGTGGCCGTCAAGCTCCAGGCGAGCGGCGGCAACAACGCGACGATGAACCTGACCAACGTGATCGCCCGCGGCGGGGCGGACGACCTGTTCGCATTCGCCGCCGGATCCGAGACCGTTGCGATCAACACGGCGACGAGCAACTGGAGCACGGCGGCGGCGTCGGGCACCAACGCCAGCGTGAACGGCCCCTCCGCCATCTCGCCGCCGAAGTTCATCGACGAGGCCTCCGGCGACTTCCACCAGGCCTGCGGGTCGCTGACCATCAACGCCGGCACGGACGCCCTGGCCAACGGCGCGAACGACTTCGACGGCGACGCCCGCGCGGTGGGCATCACCGACATCGGCGCGGATGAGTTCGTGCCGCTCGCCCCGACCGTGGCCACCGGCACGGCCAGCGCGGTCGGCCTCACCACCGCGACGCTGCACGGCACGATCAACCCCAACGCGTGCGCGACCACCTACCACTTCGAGTACGGCACCTCCACCGCCTATGGGCAGCGGACGCCCGACCAGACGCTGCCGGTCGGCACGTCGACCCAGCCCGTCAGCGCGACCATCGGCGGCCTGCCACCCGGCACGGCTCACGACTTCCGGCTGGTCACCTCGAGCGCGATCGGACCGGCGTCCGGGACCAACGCGGCGTTCGCCACGCTTCCCGACCCGTTCGCCGGGGTCAGCCTGGTCTCGAAGCACGCCACGGTGAAGAAGCGGAAGGCCCCGATAACGCTGTCCTGCCCCGCTGACACGCCGGGCGCCACGCCCGGAGCCACCGGTTCGTGCGACGGCACCCTGGTGATGGTCACGGCGAAGAAGGTGCTGGTCCCGGCCAAGAAGGGCAAGAAGAAGTTCCTGGCGCTGGGCAGCGCGATCTTCTCGATCCAGGCCGGCAAGAGCGCGACCGTCTCCGTGACGCTGCCCAAGAAGGGCGTCAAGCTCCTGAAGGCCAGGGGCAAGCTCACCGCGACCGCCACCACCACGGCGAAGGACGGCCTGGGCACGACCAAGATCGTGGTCGGGTCCGTCAAGCTCAAGCCCGGGAAGTAGAGGCGCCGCGGCCCAGCCGCGCAACGCACGCGGAGGGTGAAGGTGGACCGTGCACCCGTCGTCGAAGCAAGGTCCCAGGCGTTCCCGCCGGCCGGAGACTCCAGCCAGGCTTCCCCACGGCGCGTGAGCGGTATCGCTTAAGGCTGCTTCCTCCCGGATCTGACCTGGTTCGCGAGCGCTCACCGCGTGGGACCCGGCCATCGACGCCTTCGACTGGCGTACTGGCCCCGGAACCCAACCCCTCGGACGGGGATTCGGCCCCGCTAGAGCGGATTGCGGGTGCAGGGCACCGCTAATTCCCCGCCTAGCACGGTCCGCTGTCGATGGTACTCGGTTCGGGCCTGCAGCCGGCGTCGGCGGCGGATCGGCTGGCGGCCGACAGCGCGACCTTCGCCACGCGCGCGAGCAGGTAGGGGACCGGGTTGACGGGCGTCCCGTTGATCCGGACCTCGAAGTGGAGGTGGGGGCCCGTCGCGTGACCGGTGGCGCCCACGTAGCCGATCAGCGTGCCGCCGTTCACGCGCTGGCCGGAGTGGACGGCGATCCTCGACTGATGGGCGTACCAGGTCTGAAAGCCCAGGCGGTGCTGTATGACCACGAGGTACCCGTAGCCGCCGGAGTTCCAGCCCGCGGAGATCACGGTGCCCACCCCGGCCGCGCGAATTGCTGCGCCGGCGGGGGCGCCGAAGTCGACTCCCTGGTGTGGTCGGCCCGAGCGCATGCCGAACGGCGAGGTGATGGGCGCGTTGACGGGGCGCAGGAAGCGGACCGGCCCGCTGGGCGAGCCGCTGCCGGAACCGCTGCCGCTGCCGGAGCTGCTCCCGCTGCCGACCGAGCTGACGCCGTGCACGAGCGCGTGGAGCGTGGCAGCGCCGGCGCGGCCGTCGGCCGTCAGCCCGCGCGAGCGCTGGTAGCGGCGCAGGGCGCTGTCGGTCCCGGCGCCGAAGCCGCCGTCGATCGAGCCGGGCGAGAACCCGCGCCGCTTGAGCAGGAACTGGAGCTCGGCCACGTCCCAACCGCGCTGGCCGCGGCGCATGATGCGGTGCCCCAGCGACGGCGCTCCCCGGACGCCCAGAGCGCCGCGCGTCCTGGGCCCGGCGATGCCGTCGACCGGCAGGTGGTGGCTCTTCTGGAAGATCCTAACCCCGCGCGTGGTGCCTGGGCCGCGAACGCCGTCGATCGCCCCGCCGTAGTGATGCAGCGCGCGCAGCGCCACCTGGAGGGCGGCGGTGTCAGGGCTTGGGGCGGCGGCGGCGGGCACTGCCGCGATCGCCAGGGCGAGCGCGGTGAATAGCCCGGCCGCGGCGGCGGACCGGAACGACGGCATACCCATCCCGTCGGCGCAAGCCCGGTTAGCTGAAGCCCCTGCAACGGCCCATGCGGTGGGCTACTTCCGGGAGCTTCCCCACCTATTCGACCGGCCGGCAAGGCGCGGGGAGGGCGCGATCCGTCGCGCTCCCCGCCAGTTCCTTGCCTGTGTCTCGCCGTGTCCGTTCGACGTCGGCGGCGATGCGGGCAACCTAGTCCAGCGCCCCGCGCCGCCTCAACCGGAGGTCGGACACTGCACGGGTTTTAGGACGGGTGCCTGCCCAGACCCTCACGGTCCGCCGAAGCGGGACCGCAGCGCCTGGACGTTGTTGACGTAGCGCTGCGTCGCCGGCAGGAGCCCGATGCGCCTGACCGAGCCCAGCCCCTGGTAGTAGGCGGCGGCCGCCAGCGCGGCGTCGCCGCCGGTCGAGCGCAGGA
>JAXDIC010000135.1:0-2818 GCA_034664185.1 Thermoleophilaceae bacterium | reverse complement strand
ATCGGCCGCGAGGGGGCCGCCGCGGCGGCCCGCGAGCCGGAGTCGGCGCTCGCGGGCGAGCTGCGCGAGGGTCGCGAGATCACCGGGGCGCTGGTCACCGAGCTGGCCCACGACGGCGACGCCGCCGCCCGCGGAGTGCTCGAGCTCGTGGGCGAGCGTCTGGGAGCGGGGATAGCGGGGATCGTCAACGCCTTCAACCCGGAGGTGGTGGTCATCGGCGGCGGCGCGGTGGCCGGCGGCGACCTGCTGCTGGAGCCGGCGCGACGCGTGGCCGCCGAGCGCGCGCTGCCGCCCAGCCGCGACCAGGTGGAGATCGTGCCCGCCCACTTCGGAGAGGAGGCGGGCATGCTCGGCGCCGCGCTGCTCGCGCTCGAGGAAGGGCCGGGCTAGGTGGCCGGCGGGCGGCTGGTGGTCTGCCCGACGCCGATCGGGAACCTGGAGGACGTGACGCTACGCGTGCTGGCGGCGCTCCGCGAGGCCGATGTCGTGGCCTGCGAGGACACGCGCCGCACGCGCACGCTGCTCGACCGCTACGGCGTTGCGGCGCCGCTCGTGTCCTACCACGAGCACAACGAGGAGCGCCGGGCCGCGGAGCTCGTCGAGCGCATGCGCGGCGGCGACGTGGTGGCGCTCGTCTCGGACGCGGGCATGCCGCTGATCTCGGACCCGGGCTACGTGCTGGTGCGCTCGTGCGTGGCGGCGGGCCTGGCCGTCGAGGTCCTGCCCGGGCCGTCCGCGGCACTCGCTGCGCTCGTGGCGTCGGCGCTGCCCGCCGATCGCTGGAGCTTCGTGGGATTCCTGCCGCGCAAGCGCGGGGAGCTCTTGCGGGTGCTGGCCGAGGCGGGCGGAACGCTGGTGGCGTTCGAGTCTCCGCGGCGGCTGCCCGCCACGCTTGCGGTGCTCGCGGGGCTGGACCCCGAGCGCCCGGCGGCGGTGTGCCGGGAGCTGACCAAGGTCCACGAGGAGGTCGTCCGCGGGACGGCGGGCGAGTTGGCCGAGCGCTACCGCGGCGCGCCGCCGCGCGGCGAGGTCGTGCTGGTCGTGGGCGCCCCGGCGGAGGGCGGCGCCGGCGAGGGGCCTGGCGCCGAGGCGGTTGCCGCGCTGGCGCGGCTGGTGGAGGCGGGGGCCAAGCCGCGGCCGGCGGCGGGGGTCGTTGCCGAGCTGACGGGCGAGAGCGCCAACGCTCTCTACCGAGCGTTACAGGACCGCCCTCGTTCGTAACGGGAGCGTGACGAGCCACACGATTCGGTAACAGAATGCGAAGGCTCTGCTACGAGCGCTGGCGCGGGACCGCGGACGGCGCTTACCGTCGCCGGCATGAGGTCGATCAAGCTCATCACGGCGGTCGCCGCCGCGGCGGCTTGGGTGTCCATCCCGTCGCTCGCCGACGCGTCGTACGGCTGGCGCTGGCCGGTCCAGGGCCGGGTCGTCACGCCGTACCGGAACGGCGCCGACCCGTACGCGGGCGGGCAGCACCGCGGCATCGACATAGCGGCCCCCGTGGGCACGCCGGTCGTGGCCGCGGTGGGGGGCACGGTGGCCTTCGCCGGCGTCGCGGGATCGTCGGGTCTCACGGTCGCCGTGCGCACGGCGAGCGATGGGTTGGAGACCACCTACCTCCACCTCTCGTCGCTGGCGGTCCGCGCGGGGCAGCGGGTCGGCGGCGGGGATCGCATCGGCGCGGTGGGCGTCAGCGGCCGTCGCTCGGTCGAGCAGCCGCACCTGCACTTCGGCGTGCGCGACGCGGGCCAGCGTCATGCCTACCGAGACCCGCTGGACTTCCTGCCGGCGCCTCCGGCCTCGGAGCCGGAGCGACCGGCGCCACACGCCGCGCCGGTCCCGGTGCCAGCGTCCGCGCCGCGCGTCCCGGCGCTCGTGCCGCTTCGAAGCGGGCCCGCGACGGCACCGGCAATGAGGGCACCCCGACTTGCGCCGCTGCCGTCGCTCGGACGGCTTCCTGCGCCCTACGCCGCCGCACGGCCGAGGTGGACGAGTGGCGCCACGGGTCCGGCGACCGCCGCGACCCCGGAGCGCCCGGGCGCTC
Source organism: Thermoleophilaceae bacterium (assembly GCA_034664185.1). Lineage (GTDB taxonomy): Bacteria > Actinomycetota > Thermoleophilia > Solirubrobacterales > Thermoleophilaceae > AC-37. The sequence continues at coordinate 774 of JAXDIC010000135.1, read as the reverse complement.
ATGTGGAGGGACGTGCGCCTGGGGTGGTCCCTGCACCGCACGCCACGCACCAGCGGCCGTCGGTTCTCCTCGAGGCCGGTCCGCACGCCGACTCCGGTCCGTCCACCCGGGCTGCCCCCGATGTAGAAAGGCACGCTGGTGGTGCGGCGCCCGTCCACGGCATTGACGTCGGCTGGCTCGTGGCGTGCATCGGACTCGTCGCGGTTGCCACCCTGCTGGGCCGCCCCGCGGCGCCGCGCGGCACGATCGAGCGAACGCAGCACCGCATCGCGGCATTGCTACGTCCGCTGCTGGGACGTGGTTGACGTTAACCGCGAGACCAGCGGGTCCCCCGGCGGTTCTGGCGGCCATGGGACCAGATTGGCGGCCAAGTGCGCCAGGCCAACAGCCGAGACGAACACCACACCGGTCACCACGCGGGCTGCGGACACCGACAGCCACCAGCCGATGTCGGCCGTTCCGACCCAGTAGACCCAGAACAGCCCGAACATCATCAACGTGCCCGTGCCGAGGTAGAACCCGGCCAGCCGCCGGGCCGAGCCGGACGCAATACAGAGGATCGAGACGGCGAGGAAAGCGGGCACGGTCCACAGCCACACCCCCTGAGCTGCGAGCTGCTCGCCCAGCTTCCCGATCGCCTCGCCGAGGCGGCCGATCCGATCGCTGAGGAAGCTCACGCTGAGTGTGCTCGCCGGGTGAACGTCGCGGTTCCCCACGCCGTGCACGCTCCGCCAGACGATCCAGGGTGCCACCCCAGCGGCCGCCGGGCCAGCT
>JAXDIC010000127.1:0-3596 GCA_034664185.1 Thermoleophilaceae bacterium | reverse complement strand
GACCAGCGGCCTCCACCTCGCCGACGTCGAGCAGCTGCTCGGCCTGCTCGACCGGCTCGTCGACTCCGGCAAGTCGGTCATCGTCATCGAGCACCACCAGGCGGTCATGGCGCACGCCGACTGGATCGTCGACCTCGGCCCCGGCGCCGGCCACGACGGCGGCCGAGTCGTCTTCGAGGGCACAACCGCCGACCTCGTCGCCGCCCGCTCCACCCTCACCGGAGAGCACCTCGCGGCCTACGTCGGCACCTGACCGAGGCCCTCCGGGTGGTCAGGCGCGCAAGCGTTGCCTGACGCGGCGCTAGCCCCGCTCGTCCCCCCAAGCGGTTACCACCAGCTCCCGCGGGCCGCCCGAGTCGCGGTGCTCGCAGAGGTAGATCCCCTGCCAGGTGCCCACCGCCAGGGCGCCGTCCGTGATCGGTACGGACACCGACGGGCCGAGCAGCGACGACTTGATGTGCGCCGGCATGTCGTCCGGCCCCTCGAGCGTGTGCGTCCAGTACGGCGCGTCCTCCGGCACCGCGCGGTCGAACCACGAGAGGAAGTCCGCACGCACCGCCGGACTGGCGTTCTCGTTGAGCGTGAGCGACGCGGAGGTGTGCCGGATGAACACGTGCGCGACGCCGACGCGAATGCGCGACAGCTCGGGCACGGCGGCGACGACCTCGTCGGTGACCAGGTGGAAGCCGCGCGGTCGCGGCCGCAGCCGGACCTCGCGCTGGACCCAGATCACCGCGATTCCCTGCGCACGATGCCCGCGACGGACGCCACGACGATCGCGGCGCCGGCCAGGACGGTGCCCGTCACGTGCTCGGACAGGATCGCCCACCCGAGGAAGATCGCGATCACCGGGTTGACGTACGCGTACGTCGCCGCCTTGGAGACCGGCGCGTGTTGCAGCAGCCACACGTACGCCGTGAACGCGACGAGCGAGCCGATCGCGATCAGGTACGCGAAGCCCGCCAGCGAGCGCCCCGAGAACGAGCCCAGGTGCACGTGACCGAATTCGCCGCGCGCCGCGGCCGCGACCAGCGTGATCGCTCCGCCCAGCATCATCTGAAGCGCCGTGGACAGGAACGGGTTGGCGGGCAGGGGGCGGCGCCCGGACAGGTACGAGCCCAGTGCCCAGCAAGGCGCCGCACAGCACACGACGAGCAGCGAGAGCAGCTGCACGTGCCCGCCGCTGCCACCCGGCAGGAGCAGCAGCGCCACTCCGGCGAAGCCCACGGCGACGCCGGCCAGCGTGCCGCCGGCCACCCGCTCGCCCCCAAGGCGCCGGTAGAGGACGATCCAGAGCGGGACCGAGGCGATGATCAGCGCCGCCACCCCCGACGGCACGTGCAGCTCGCCGACCATGACCAGCCCGTTGCCGCCGGTGACCAGCAGCCCGCCGATGACCGCGCAGGAGGCGAGCTGCGGGCGCGTGACGCGCACCGCGGCCCAGCCGCCGCGCACCAGGAGCACGGCGTAGACGATGGCGCCGGCGACGGCGAAGCGCACGGCCGAGGTGAGCAGCGGCGGCATCGTCTCGTCCACGACGCGGATCGCGAGGTACGTCGAGCCCCAGACCACGTAGACGATCCCCAGGCACATCCACACCTTCCAGCCGGCGGACGGATCGCGTGTCCGCGCGACGTCGACGGGGGCTGGGACGCGCTGCGCGAGGGGGGTGCGGAAGGAGGTCGACGCCACCGTCCAATCTTGGCAACGCCCGCGCCCGGCGCCCAGCGATCGTTGCTTCTGACTTCGATAAGGACTGCTGATGCGGCTACCCTCGCCGCATGACAAAGAACCGAGCCCTCATCGTTCCCGCAATCGGCCTCGGCGTGCTGCTGCTCGCGGTGGCCGTCGTCTACTGGGTGGACACGGCGCACGCGCTGCCGTCCTTCTTCCCGGGCCACGTATCCGCCTCCAGCAGCGAGGCGACGCACCACCACTTCAAGCACGGGGTCGCGGCTCTGGCCGTGGCGCTCGGGTGCTTCGTGTTCGCCTGGTTCCAGACCGGGCCGCGGCGCCCCGCCCAGACCTAGCGGCTGGCCGCTAGAGCGCGAAGATCAGCGTGCAGATCAGACCGGCCGCCACGCAGTAGACGCCGAACGGCGTCAGGCGGTTGGTCTCGAAGAACCTGAGCAGGAACTTGACCGCGAAGTAGGTCGTGACCGCGGCGCACAGCGCGCCGACGAGCGCCGGTCCCCGCACGCCCGCGGCGTCCTTGCCGAGCAGGTCCGGCAGCTTGAGCGCGGCGGCCGCGCCGATGATCGGCGTTGCCAGCAGGAACCCGTAGCGCGCGGCGTCCTGGTTCGAGAGCCCGAACAAGAGGCCGCCGCCCATCGTTATCCCGGAGCGTGAGATGCCGGGCACGAGCGCCGCGGCCTGCGCCGTGCCCACCCCGATCGCCTGCCGCCAGCTGAGCCGGGCGATGCGCTTGTCGGCGTCGCCCAGGTGGTCGTCGGCCGCGGGCGCGCGCCGGCGCATGCGCTCGAACGCGAACAGCAGCAGCCCGTTGACGATCAGGAACGCGGCCGCCGACTGGGCCGAGGCGAAGAGGCTGCGCAGCGGGTGCTCCAGCACCAGCCCGACCACGCCGGCCGGGATCGTGCCGACCACCAGGAGCCAACCGAGGCGCGCGTCGGAGTCGTCCGCGCGGATCTCGCGGTCGCGCAGCGAGCGCCCCAGCCCGGCCAGGATTCGCATCCAGTCGCGGAAGAAGAAGAAGAGGAGGACGATGGCGGTGGCCAGGTGGGTGGCCACCAGGAACGTGAGGAAGAACTTGTCGTTCTGGTGGATGTTCCAGCCGGCCAGCCGCGGCAGGATCACTCCGTGGCCGAGGCTCGAGATGGGAAACGGCTCGGCCGCGCCCTGGAGCAGTCCGAGGCACACCGCCTGGAAGTACGAGATGGGCTCGTGGACGGCCAGTGCGAGCTGTGGGAGCACCGAATGCAAGCCGAGCAGGCTAGCGACGCGGCGTCAGGAATCGCGGGAGCGGCGTCGCCGGCGGCGCCAGAGCACGAACGCCCCGAGCACCACGACGCCCGCGCCCAGTCCCCACAGTCCCACCTGTTTCAGCAGCTGCTCGGCCGAGTGCCCGAGGTAGTAGGACAGGAGCCCCACGCTTACGGCCCAGGTGATGCCGCCCAGCGCGTTGTAGACGATGAACCGGGCCCACGGCATCCCGTTGACACCGGCCAGCCACGCCGCGGCGATACGCAGGCCTGAGAACCAGCGCCCGAAGAACACCGTCTTTCCACCGTGGCGGCGGAAGATCTCCTCGCCTCGCACGAGGACCTGGGCGCGGTGGCCAGCCAGCGGCCCCGGCAGCTCCAGCAGCTTGCGCCCGCCGCGGCGGCCGATCCAGAATCCGATGTTGTCGCCGACGATGGCCGCCGCCGCCGCGACCAGGATCACCAGCTCGATGACGAGCTTGCCCTTGCTGGCCAGGACCCCCGCCGCGATCAGAGCCGTCTCACCCGGGAGCGGGATCCCCATGGTCTCGGCGGCCACGATCCCGGCCAGGGCCGCATAGCCCAGGTTGCTGGGAACCCCCAGCGCGAGGACCATTGCCAGGGCGAGCCGCATCACCCCATCCTTACGTGTCC
>JAXDIC010000078.1:0-6934 GCA_034664185.1 Thermoleophilaceae bacterium | reverse complement strand
GGGCGGGCTTCAGGATCGATGCCGCGTCGATGGCGCCCTCTGCGGCGCCCGCGCCGACGAGGTTGTGCAGCTCGTCGATGAACAGGATGATGTCGCCGCGCTGGGTGATCTCCTTCATCACCTTCTTCAGGCGCTCCTCGAACTCGCCGCGGTACTTCGAGCCGGCCACGAGCGCGGCCAGGTCGAGCGTGTAGATCTGCTTGTTCTTGAGCAGCTCGGGCACCTCGCCGTGCGTGATGCGCTGGGCCAGGCCCTCGACCACGGCGGTCTTGCCCACGCCGGGCTCGCCGATCAGGACCGGGTTGTTCTTGGTGCGCCTCGAGAGGATCTGCATGATCCGCTCGATCTCGGTCTCGCGACCGACCACCGGGTCGAGCTTGCTCTCCGCCGCGAGGCGGGTGAGGTTGCGGCCGAACTGGTCCAGCAGCTTGGACGACTTCTTGCCCTCGCCCTGCTGCCCCGTGCCGGCGCCCTGCTGGCGCCTGCCGCCGGGTCCGGAGAGCATCCGGATGACCTCGTTGCGGATCTTCTCGGAGTCGGCGTCGAAGTCGAGCAGGATGCGGGCGGCGACGCCCTCGTTCTCGCGCACGAGGCCGAGCAGGATGTGCTCGGTGCCTATGTAGTTGTGACCGAGCGAGAGCGCCTCGCGCAGGGCAAGCTCCAGCACCTTCTTCGCGCGCGGGGTGAACGGGATCTGCCCGGAGGTGACCTCTTCGCCGGACCCGACGATGCGAACGACCTGCGCGCGGACGCGCTCGACCGTGATGTCGAGCGACTCGAGCACGCGCGCGGCCAGCCCCTCCTCCTCCCGGAGGAGGCCAAGGAGGATGTGCTCGGTACCGATGTAGTTGTGCTTGAGGATGCGGGCCTCCTCTTGAGCGAGGACGACCACCTGGCGGGCTCGTTCTGTGAAGCGCTCAAACACGATCCGGTCCTTCTTCCGTCGGGATCCCCGGGAGGGCCTCGGGGCTCGGGTCCTAGTTCGTATCGGCAAGTTCGCCGGTCGCGAATAGATCCCTGGCTCCGCCACCCGGGAGAGAGGTGAGTCTAGCAATGGGCCCCAGTCGCCAAACCACCTCAAACGTTGCTTAATCCGTAGTACGGAAGCGGGCTCGCGGCGGATCGTTCCCTGCTCTGTGCGGGCGTTCCGGGCGGGCGTGCAATCAGGTGCGCATGGCGGGAAACAGGACCACCTCGCGGATCGAGGTGCGCCCGGAGAGGATCATCACCAGGCGGTCGATCCCCAGGCCCACGCCGCCGGTCGGCGGCATGCCGTGCTCGAGCGCGCGCACGAAGTCCTCGTCGTACGGCTGCGTCTCGTCGTCCCCGGCGGCGGTCTGGCGGCCCTGCTCCTCGAACCGGGCGCGCTGCTCGTCGGGGTCGTTGAGCTCCGTGAAGGCGTTCGAGATCTCGATCCCGGCGGCGAAGCACTCCCAGCGCTCCACCAGGCCCGGCTCGCTGCGGTGCGCCTTGGCGAACGGCGAGAGCTCGATCGGGTAGTCCATGACGAACGTCGGCTGCTCGAGCTTGGGCTCCACGTACTTCGAGAGCAGCGAGTCGACCATCTTGGGCCAGGTCTCGCTTGGGTCCAGCTCGACGTCGCGCGCGCGCGCGGCCGCGTGCAGCGCCTTCGCGTCGCCGCGGTGCTCGAGCACGTCGACGCCGGTCTCGTCGCGGATGGCGTCGCGCAGCCGCACGCGGCGCCACGGCGGCGTGAAGTCGAGTGGACCGTGGTACCCCACCTCGCGCGCCGCGTAGGCGACAAGCTCCTCCAGGAGCCGCGCCTCGTCCTCGTAGTCCGCGTATGCCTCGTACCACTCGAGCATCGTGAACTCGGGGTTGTGCTTGTGGGAGACGCCCTCGTTGCGAAAGTCCTTGCCCAGCTCGTACACGCGCTCGAGGCCGCCGACGATCAGGCGCTTGAGGTACAGCTCGGTGGCGATGCGCAGGTAGAGGTCGCGGTCGAGCGCGTTGTGGTGGGTGGTGAACGGGCGCGCCAGCGCCCCCCCGTAGAGCGGCTGCAGCACGGGCGTCTCGACCTCGAGGAAGCCGCGCTCGTCCAGGAACCGCCGGACGGCGGCAATCACCCGCGAGCGCATGATGAACAGGTCGCGCGTGTCGTCGTTGGCCATCAGGTCCAGCTCGCGGTGGCGATAGCGCGTCTCGACGTCCTCCAGGCCGTGGAACTTCTCGGGCGGGGGACGAAGCGACTTGGCGAGCAGCGTCCAATCGTCCACGCGAAGCGACAGCTCGCCGCGGCGCGACTTGAAGGCCGTGCCCTCGACGCCGATCAGATCGCCCAGGTCGAGCGAGACGAGCTGCTCGAACGGCTCCTCGCCCAGCACGTCGCTGCGGGCGTGCAGCTGGATGCGATCCGAGCGGTCGCGCAGGTCCAGGAACGCCGCCTTGCCGTGGCCGCGGCGGGCCGCGATCCGCCCTGCCACGCGGTAGCGCGCGTCGGTCTCCTCGCCCGCGTCCAGATCCGCGTGGGCGGCGTGGACCTCGGCAATCGGCCGGACGTCGGGATATCCGTGCGGAAACGGGTCGATGCCGGCCTCGCGCAGGCGCGCCAGCTTGGCGCGGCGGTCGTCCTCGATGCGGTCGCTGGGGGGCTCGTCGCTCGCCCGCTCCTCCGTGTCGTCGCTCACCGGTCCATCCTATGGACGGGCAGGGACGGCCGGCCGGCGGAAGGTGGCGGTCAGCCCGAGTCGCGCTCCGGGTGGCAGCACCCGGTCGGCCAGTTCCCGCAGCGGGCCCGCGCCGAAATAGCTGGCCGCCTCCACGGCCACGACCTCCAGGCCGGCCGCGCGCCCGGCCGCCTGCAACTCGCGCGCGGTGTACTCGCGCACGTGGCTGTCGCCGCTGCGGTCCTCCGGCATGGCGCCCGACGGCGGCCGGCCCGCCGCCAGGCGCAGCCGCTTGTGCAGGGCGGCCGCGTTGGGCGTCTGCACCAGAAGGTGCCCGCCCGGCTCCAGGAACCCGGCCACGAAGCCCATGACCGTGGCGGGTCCGCGGAAGAGGTGCTCGATCACCTCCGCCATCAGCGCCAGGTCGTAGCCGCCGATGTCGGGCCGGGCCTCGGGCCGATCGCAGTCGTTCAGGTCGAGCACGTGGTGCTGCCCGCCCCCGTCCGGGGGCGCGAACCGCGGGACCCACAGGCCCAGCACGTCGACCGCCTCCGCTCCCAGGCGGTCGCGTAGCAGCGTCGTCTGGAAGCCGGCACCCACGTCCAGCTCGCGCCGCGGGCGCAGGCGCTCGACCCGGTCGAGCAGCAGCTCGTAGCGGCGAGCGTGGTGGCGGAGGTAGGCGCGCTCCTCGGGATCGAGATCCCAATCGCGGAAGCGCGCGAGGATCTCCGCGGCGCTGCTGACGCCTACTTGGCCTCGATCTTCGTGATCTTGAGCTTGCGCGCCGGACCGCGCGGCACCGGCACTGACACGGTGTCGCCGCGCTTCTTGCCCAGGAGCGCCTTGCCGACGGGCGACTCGTTGGAGAGCTTGGCCTCCGACGGGTTGGCCTCGGCGGAGCCCACGATCTTGTACTTGACCGACTTGTCGGTCTTCTGGTCCTTCACGTGCACGGTGACGCCGACCGAGACCTGCTCGGTGGTGACGGCCTTCTCGTCGATGACCGAGGCCGAGCGGAGCTTCTCCTCGAGCTCGGAGATCTGCCGCTCCAGCATCGCCTGCTCGTTCTTGGCGTCGTCGTACTCGGAGTTCTCGCTGATGTCGCCGAACTCGCGCGCTTCCTTGATCCGCTCCGCCACCTCCCGACGCCGATCGGTGGACAGGTGCTCGATCTTCGCCTTGAGCTCTTCGAGCCCCTGCGCTGTGAGGATCACTTCCTTGGCCATTGGGAAACCTTCGATAGGTGCCGCTGAAAGGCGCGTGAGTGTAGCGGGTCGGGACCGGCCCCGAAATGGAATTCGAGCGCTGGTCAGGCGGCCAGAGGAGAGGATCCCTCATGCGCCAGACGGTCCAGCACGGCCCTGGCGGAGGCGGTGTCGGGAGCCGTGACCAGCGGCTCCGCGGCGCGCCCCCGCAGCCCCAGCGTCTGGGCGTACCAGGGATAGAACTTGCGCAGGTAGCGGCCCGCCCGCTCGTCCCCCAGGTGCTCCTCGGCCCGCGCTATCACCCAGCGCAGCTCGTCGACGATCTCCTCACGGGAGGGGTCGCCGTCGCGCAGGCCAAGCAGGCGCTCGAAGCGCCACGGGTTGCCCAGGGATCCGCGCGCCAGCATCACGGCGTCGGCGCCGGTGCGCTCGAAGGCCTCCACGGCGCGCTCGTCCGAGCTGAGGCCCCCGGACACGATCACGGGCACGTCCAGCGCCTCGACCAGCTCGGCCGCCATCGCGTAGTCCGGATCGCCGGCGTGCTGCTGTGACGCGTGCCGCGGATGGATGGAGATCCCCGCCACTCCCGCCTCGGCCTCGAGCCGGCGCGCCAGCTCCAGGCCGGTGCGCTCCCCGGGCCGCTGCCCCGAGCGCAGCTTGACGGTCACGGGCAGCCCGCTGCCCTCGGCGGCCGCGCGCGCGATGGCCACCGCGCGGTCGGGATCGTCGAGCAGGGAGGCGCCGGCGCCCGTCTTGCAGACCTTGCGCACGGGGCAGCCCATGTTCAGGTCGATCAGGTCCGCGCCGTGCTGGGCGACGATCCCGGCCGCGATCCGCATGACCTCCGGATCGTGGCCGAACAGCTGCATCGCCACCGGGTGCTCGTCGGGGTGGATGCGCAGGAACTCGCGCAGCGTGCGCTCGTCGCCGTACTTCAGCCCGAAGCTGGACACCATCTCGCTGAACGCGAGTCCCGCGCCGTGGCGCTTGGCCTGGAGCCGGACGAACCAGTTGCCGATCCCGGCCAGCGGCGCCAGCACCACGCGGTTGGGGATCCGGTGGCCGCCCAGGGTCCAGGGCTCGTTCAGGGATCGCACGATCTCCCGAGGTTAGCTCCGGTTTCGCTCCCAGATCAGCCGCAGGCCGGTCAGCGTCAGCAGATCGTCGATCTCGTCGATCTGGTCGCAGAAGGGAGTGATCGAGCTGGCCAGCCCGCCGGTCGCGATGGCCGTGGCCTCGTCGCCCAGCTCCTCGCGGATGCGGCCGACGATGCCGTCGACCATGCCGGCGAAGCCGTAGACCACGCCGGCTCTCACAGCCGACACCGTGTCGCGGCCGATCGCGGTCTCCGGCGCGCCCAGATCGACCTTTGGGAGCTTGGCGGTGCGCTGGTGGAGGGCCTCCAGCGAGATGTCGACCCCGGGCGCGATCGCCGCGCCGAGCAGCTCACCCGCGGCGGAGACCGCGTCGAAGTTGATCGTCGTTCCGAAATCGGCCACCACGCACGCGCCGCCACACTTCTCGTACGCGGCCACCGCGTTACAGAGCCGGTCGGTGCCCAGCTCCTGCGGGCGCTCCGTGCGGATGGCCATGCCGGTCTTCATTCCGGGGCCCACAACGGTCAGCGCCTCGCCCAGGTAGCGCTCGGACAGGCGTTCGTACTCGGGCGTGAGCTGCGGCACGACCGACGAGAGGACCACGGCATCCACGTCGCGCAGGCGAAGGTCCCGAAGCCCGAGCAGGTTGACCAGCAGGGTGGCCAGCTCGTCCCCCGTCGTCTCGCGCACCGTGGCCAGGCGCCAGTTCTCGACCAGCTCGTCGCCGCGGAACATCCCGATGTGTGTCTGGGTGTTGCCCAGATCGATCGCCAGGAGCACGGACCTGAGCATATGGGCCGCCCCACCCACCGGGGGGCGAACGTCCATTTGACCACCCTATGGGGTGGTGGAATGAACGTTTGCCTGCGAGAGCTGGCCGCGGACCAGTACGACCTGGTCGCCGCATGGCAGCTCCTGGACCGTGGATGGACGCGGCGGATGATCGACCACGGGGTCGAAGACCGCGGTTGGGGCGTCGTGCATCCCGGCGTCTATGCCCTGACGAGCGCTCCGCTGACGCAATCGCAGAAGTGGATGGCCGCGACGCTGACGGCGCCTGGGACTGTCCTGAGCCACGGCAGTGCGGGGGCCTGCTGGGGTTTCCGGTCGTGGCCGGGCAGCTTCGAAGCGGTCACGCGACCGGGTAACGGCGGCCCGCGCCGGATGGGCAACGTCCGCGTCTACAGGTCGAGGCGGCTAGAGGGCGACGTCGCGCGCCGCGAGGGAGTGCCCATCACTACCGCCACACGCACCCTCATCGATCTCGCCCGGCGCCTCGGTCCGCGAGCCACGGGGCGGACGCTTCGGGAAGCACTGCGACTGAAGACAACAACGACCGGCGCACTCCTGGCTTCGCTCGAAAGCCACGAAGGTCGACCTGGAACCGCGGTGCTGCTCGAGCTCGCTGCGCGTTACGCCAGGGTGCCGTACTCCCGCACACGCTCCGACGCCGAGGCTTTCGCCCTCGAGCTGCTCCAGGATGCCGGGGTGGAAGCGCCGCGCGTGAACACGCGCATCGCCGGCGAGGAAGCCGACCTGTGGTGGCCGGAACGCCGGCTGATCATCGAGATCGACGGCCCGCAGTACCACCGGTTCGCCGAGGAGGACGCCCGCAAGCAGGCGCTGTGGGAGGCCGCCGGTCAAACCGTCCGCCGGATCCCGAGCGGAGTGGTCTACGAGCGCCCGACCAGGCTGATCGCGCTGGCGAGAGCACCGACCCCGGAGCAAACGTCCATTTGACCACCCTATGAGGTGGTGGAATGGACGTTTGCCTAAGCGGGCGGCTGGGCTCTAGAGCGGCCCCAGGCGCTCCACGCGCTGGCCCTCGAGGCGCGCGAGCGCCTCCGCCAGGACCGTCCCGTCGGGCAGGCGCAGATGCGGGTCGAGCTCCAGGAGAGGTGCGAGCACGAAGCGGCGGGTCAGAACGTCGCGGTGCGGCAGCGTCAGCCGCTCGGACCGGTGCGTGGTCTCGCCCAGCAGCAGGACGTCGACGTCGATCGTGCGC
>JAXDIC010000062.1:0-3890 GCA_034664185.1 Thermoleophilaceae bacterium | reverse complement strand
ACGTAGAGCGCTATCCAGCGCTTCCTGTCGGTCATCTCGTGCTCAGTCATCGCGCTCGGTCCCCTTTCGCGCCCGTTCCAGCTCAGACCGCGGGTCGCACCGCAACTCATCGGTCCTGCCCCTGTCGCGGGTCGTCCAGTCAGGGTACGAAAGCGCTTCAGGACCGCTCGACCAGCAGCTCCAGCAGCGCCTTCTGCGCGTGCAGGCGGTTCTCCGCCTGGTCCCACACGGCCGAGCGATCGCCGTACAGCACCTCGGCCGCGATCTCCTCGCCCGGGTGGGCCGGCAGGCAGTGCAGCGCCACGGCGTCGGGCCGCGCGCGGTCGAGCAGGGCTTGGTCCAGCCGGTAAGGCTCGAGGGCGGTCCGCAGCGCCCCCGCCTGGGCCTCGTCGCCCATGCTCACCCAGACGTCCGTGTAGAGGGCGTGCGCGCCTTCCGCCGCCGCCGCCGGGTCGCTGGTGACTGACACCGCACCGCCGTCCACCGACAGCGATGGCCGGCGCTCGTCCGGTGTCGCCACGGCCACCTCCATGCCCGCCTTGGCCCCGAGCAGCATGAGCGAGTTGGCCACGTTGTTGCCGTCGCCCACGTAGGCCAGCTTCAGCCCTTCGAGGTCGCCGAAGCGCTCGCGCAGCGTCAGCAGGTCGGCCAGCGCCTGGCAGGGATGGTGGTCGGCGGTCAACATGTTGATCACGGGCACACGCGCGTGCTCGGCCAGCTCGACCACGGTGGAGTGCGGACCGGTGCGCAGCCCGATCGCGGCCACGAACCGCGACATCACCACCGCGAAGTCGCGCAGCGGCTCGCCGCGGGACAGCTGGGTCTCGCCCTCGCGCAGCACCACTGGGCTGCCGCCCAGCTCGTTCACGCCCACCTCGAACGACACCCGCGTCCGGGTGGACGGTCGCTCGAAGATCAGCGCCACGCTCAGGCCGTCCAGCGCCCGCGACGCGCGACGGTCGGCCTTCAGCTCCAGGGCGCGGTCCAGCAGGGCCCGCAGCTCGTCGCCCGTAAGCTCATCGCCGGTGAGGAAGTGACGCGCCACCCGCGGATCGTAGTCCGCGTCGTTACCTGGAACCTCTTCCACGGGCGCGACTTCCCCCCGGACCGGTCGCTGTTCACCGCCCGGTCGCGGGTGCTCCGCGTCAGCGAGCGCAATGCGACGCACGCTCAGGTCAACCGGCCGCTGGTGCGGGAGTTCGGGCACGTGCTGGCGCGGCTCGACTGGCACGTGGCCCTGCTCCAGGAGGCGCCGCCACGCTGGCTCGCGCCCCTCTGCAGGGCCACCGGAGCAAGCGGCGCGCTGGCGCTCACATCGCGCAACCTGCTGCCCGGCGTGCGCGCCGCGCTGGCGCGGCGGAACCCGGACGTGATGGCGTCGAACGAGGGCGGCTCCAACCAGCTGCTCGTCCGGATGCCGTGGCGGATCGAGGAGGTTCGCCGGCACACGATGGCGCGCCGGCCCGAGCGGCGGCGCATGCTCTTCGGGCGTCTGGCCGGCCCGCATGGAATCCCGCTGGCGGTGGCCAACGTGCACGCGTCGACGGGCGACGGGGCGGCGACGGCGGCCGAGGTGGTCGCGGCGGCCGAGCGAGCGGTCGAATGGTCGGCCGCGGCACCGATGGTCTTCGGCGGCGACCTCAACCTGCGTCCCGAGCGCGAGCCGCGAGCGTACGCCGAGCTCCAGAGCCGGCTGGGGCTGAGCGCTCCGGTCGACGCCCGCGCCATCGACCACCTGCTCGCGCGGGGCCTGGTGCCGGTGGACGGACCCCGCGCCCTCGCGCCCGAGGTCCGCGAGGTGGGCGACGGGGAGGGCCGTGCCATCCGGCTGTCCGACCACCCGCTCGTCGCGGGCACGTTCGAGGTGGAATAGTCCAGCCGGACAGCGAGGAACAGGAGAGCGAGATGGCAGAGACATCCAAGGGGTCGCGGGCGAAGAGGGCCAGCACCAGCGGTCGGGGTAAGAGTTCGTCGTCGCGCTCCTCCGGGGCCAAGCGAGCCTCGTCCACCAAGCGAGCCTCGTCCAGCAAGTCGAGCCGCGGCGCGTCCTCCACCGCGCGTAAGAGCACCTCCTCCAGCCGGTCGGGGTCGGGCACCTCGTCGCGCAGTCGCTCCGGCGCGACGACCGGGTCGAAGTCCACCCGCAAGGCCGCGGCCAGCAAGGGCGGCAAGGCGCGCGGGCGCCAGCAGACCGCGCGGAAGCGTGCCACGAAGGCCGCAAGCGCCGGCCCGGACTTCTCCGGCAAGTCGGTCGCCGAGCTCCGTGAGGCGATCGCCCGCGGCGTGGTCGCGCCGCTGAACCTCGTCATGCTCACGCGCGACCGGATCGAGGAGGTCCTGGACGACGCCGTCAATCGTGGGCGGATGACCGCCGACGACGCCCAGGGCGTTCTGCGCAGCCTGCTCGACCGCGGGCGCAAGCAGACCAACGACGTGCTGAGCGACCTGGAGCAGCTGCTGGGCCGCGGGGGCGATCCGCTCAAGGACGCGCGCAAGGCGGCCGGACGGGCTCGCGACCAGGTTGGCGACGCTACGACGCGCGCCCGCTCACGCGTGCGGGACGCCGGCGACGTCGCGCTCGCGCAGGCCGACCGCGCTCGCCGGGTGGCGGGTGTCGGGCCGAGCTTCCCGATCCTCGGCTATGACGACCTGACGGCCGCCCAGGTGCAGAGCCGCCTGGATCCGCTCACGCCGGCGGAGCTGCGCAAGGTGCGCGACTACGAGCGCCGCAACGCCAACCGCAAGTCGGTGCTCGACGCGATCGAGTCGAAGCTGGGCTGAGACCTACTCGAGCGCCAGGTCCGCGGTCAGCGCCGACAGGTCCAGCCGTTCGCCTGTCAGCTCGCCCAGGAGCTCGTCGGCCGAGTGCGTCTGGCCCTGGCTCCACAGCGAAACGAGCAGCGACCCCGCCTCGGGCTCGGCGAACCAGCGCTCGCCGGAGCGCTGGCGCATGAACCGGCGCAGGTGGGTCTCAAGCGCCCAGGCCCGGAGGTAGCGGGCCGAGTAGAAGAACGCGTCCACGTCGCTCAGCCAGGTCTGGCTCGGCCAGTCCATGTGCATGGCCTCCGACAGCCGCCGTGCGTGGTCGGCGGCGTTCTCGGCCGGTGACCGCGAGTCGCCGTGCAGGGCCAGCTCGTAGCCCAGCTTGGCGCAGTAGCGGCGGAGGAACACGACCCGTGAGGCGCGCAGGAACGAGAGGACGGGAGCCGGCTCCCGGATGCCCAGTACTGTCTCCAGCCAGCCAGCGTCCGCGACCAGGTGCTGGAGCAGGAACGCGTACCCCTCGGTCACCGAGTTGTCGCCCAGGCAGCGCTGCTCGAACGGCAGCTCGCGGCTCACGTTGGAGAAGTGCAACGCGTGGCCGGCCTCGTGCATCAGCGCCTCGTAGTCGTCCCGGCCGCCGCGGGGCGCGATCACCAGGTGCACCTCGTCCGGCACGCGGAGGGGAGCGCAGAACGCGCGCGGCGACTTGGTCGGCCTCTCCTCGGCGTCGATGTTCACGCGCTCGCGGGCGAGGGCCATACCGGCCAGGGTGCGGTCGAGCGACCCGAGCAGGTCCTCGGCGGGGAAGCCGGGGTCCAGCGAGGGCGCGCGGAAGAAGGCGGCGAGGTCCGAGCGCTGGATCTGGTCGAACGGGATGCCCAGCTCGTGCTCGACCACCGGCCCCACCACGCGCTCGTAGGCGGGCTCGCTCGCAGCGAGGAAGGCGGCGGCCTGCTCGCCCAGGGCAGCCAGGTCGATCCCGCTCAGCTCCTCGCACATGGCCACGGTGCTGGCGAAGCCAAGCTCGCGAGCCAGCGCCGCCTCGCGCTCGTGGGCCTCGAGCATCAGCGGGTTGAGGGCTTGCTCGGTGGCCTCCAGGCGAGCGTGCTCGATGGCCGCGCGGCGCC
>JAXDIC010000048.1:0-14317 GCA_034664185.1 Thermoleophilaceae bacterium | reverse complement strand
GTCCGCGCAGCGCCTGCTCGCCGGTGGGCCCGCCGCCGTCGCGGTGGCACCCGCGGGACTCCGCGAGCGCGACGAGTTGCGCGTAGCTCGGATCGGTCTGATCCCGGACGGCGGAGACGCGGCGGCGGAGGAGACGGCCCGCGTGCTTGCCACCAGCTTTGGCGCCGCGGTGGCCACGTCGATCGACGAGCCGATCGACCTCCTGGTCGTGGGCTCGCGTCCGGAGGCTTCCGACGGGCGCGTGATGATCAGCGCGGCCACGGAGTACGCGATCGAGAACGCCTCCGCGCCGGTGCTGGTCGTGCCGCGCGGGGTCGTGCTGCCGTTCGGCGTTCGGCGTTCGCTGACCACGGCTTAGGTCCACCTCAGAGTCCCGCGCGTCGCAGGCGCTCGCCGAGCGCCTGCGACAGCCGCGGGCCCGGAGGCCCGATCCGGATGGCCTCGAGCTCGGCGAGCGCGTCGGGAAGCGGGGCGCTGTCGAGCGCCGCCACGATCGCGTTCGCGCCATAGGCCCCCGCCGCCAGGCCGACCTCGAACGCCTGCCGTGGGGTGAGCTCGGCGTGCTCGAGGACGATCAACACGACAGAGGCGTCGACCCCAGCCGCCGTCCAATCGACCGTGCGCACCCCGAGCTCCCTCAGCGCAGGCTCGACGGCGGCGCGCGCAGCCGGTGTCTGGGCAAGAAGCGCCACGCCGGTCGCCTCGGCGCGGGCGCGCTCCAGCAGCTCGGTCGTGACGTCCCGCGAGACGCTGGTCGCGTTGTTCCAACCCTGACCCAGGGCGAGGTCCGGATTATCCAGCTCGGGCCCCTCGAGGACCGTGAGACGGCTCTCGGCCGGATCCCATTCGCGCTCCCCAACCTCCACGGGCGCTCCGCGCAGCCACGGCTCGAGAACGCGGTGGCGCAGCTCCCGCTCGCCGAGGTTGAACGCGCGTGCACGATTGAACGAGCGGCGGACCTCCACGTGAAAGCTCACGAGCCCACCGGGCCGATCCTACGCCAGCGCATCCGACCAGCGCGATGGTGGGACTCCCGCGGACGCACTTGTACTTCCTGGGCCCGGATCTGGGCCGACTCAGGCCGCCGCGCGCTCGGGCTCGGCGCGGTGGCCATGGGGCACCAATACGACCTCGCGCTGGTCGTTGGCGCTCCTTCTCGGCACCGCCAGCGCGAAGCCGAGCGCCCCGGCCACGGCGATCAGGCACATCAGGAACGACAGCGTGAAGCCGGAGGAGGCGGGAGCGCCGGCGGCGCCCACGTTGCTCGCCAGCAGCGTCGCGGCCAGCTGTCCGCCGAAGGCGCCGCCCAGCGTACGGGTCACCGCGTTCATCCCGGTCGCCACGCCGGTCTGCTCCTGGCGCACGTTCTGCACGATCAGATTTGCCATGGCCGAGAAGGAGAGGCCGATGCCGATGCCGAGCAGGCCGGCGGCGATGTAGACCTCCGCCTCCTGGCTGCGGTCGACGACGAGCAGGGCATAGGAGGCGAGCGCAAACCCCGCGCCACCGATCAGCGACATGCGCGACCCGATGCGGCGCTCGAGGATCCCCGCCATCTGCCCGACGACCACGATGGCGATGGTGGCCGGGAGCAGGAACAGACCGGCGGTCGTGACCGAGACGCCGAAGCCGGTGCTTGCCGGTGCCTGGACCAGCTCGGGCAGGAGGACGAAGGACGAGTACATCCCGACGCCGATGAGGAAGGCGACCGTGTTGGTGGTCCAGACGCCCCGGATCGCCATCATTCGCATGTCGACCAGCGGCTCGCGCGACCGCAGCTCCTCGCGCACCCAGGCGGCGATCACCACGATGCCGAAGGCGAGCAGGCCAAGTGTCTTGGGCGAGCCCCAACCCCAGGTGCTGGTCTCGGTGATCGCCAGCAGCACCCCAGAGATGCCGACCGTCATCAACCCGGCGGCCCGGTAGTTGATCTCGCCCGGCGTCTTCACGGGCGACTCGGGGATGTAGCGCCCTGTCAGATAGGCGGTGAAGACGATGATCCCGAGCGGGAACCAGAACAGCCAGTGGTAGGAGAGGTTCTTGGTGACGATGCCGGCGAAGACCACGCCCGTGCCGCCACCGATCCCGAGCAGCGACGAGACCAGGCCTATCGCCCCCGGGACCCGCTCGTTGGGGAACTCGTCGCGGATGATCGAGAACGCGAGCGGGAAGATGCCGCCGCCCGCGCCCTGGATGACGCGACCGAGCACCATCAGCCACAGCGAGGAGGCGATCGCCGAGATGAGCGTGCCGAAGGCGAGCATCAGGAGCACGATCATCAGCAGGCGCTCCTTCCCGTACATGTCGCCGAGCCGGCCGATGATCGGAGTCGCCACCGAGGCGCTGAGCAGAAACGCCGTGAGCACCCAGCCGACCGCGCTTCCGGAGGTGTGGAGCGAACGCTGGATCTCCGGCAGGGCGGGCACCACCAGCGACTGCAGCAGCGCGTAGGAGATGCCGCCCAGGGCAAGGACGGCGAGGACGATCCGGGGGCTTGGGCTGGCGGCGCGGTTCAAGATCGCACGACCCTAGCAGATGATTGGCAGACACCAAGGGTTGACTCGTGCTAACTTTAGGCGCGTGCCAAAGGACACAAGAGACAGCGCGCCGCCCGGCATCGCCAAGCAATGGCCCATGCTTCTGATGATCAAGCTGGGCCGGATCACGATGCACCGCTTCACCGAGGCGCTGGAGCCGTTCGGAATCCGGCCGCGCCACGTGGCGGCTCTGATCGAGCTTCGCGACCGCGGCGAGCTCACGCAGCAAACGCTCTGCGGGCAGCTGCATCTCGATCCCACCAACCTCGTCGCCATCCTCAACGAGCTCGAGCAGAGGGGCTACGCCACGCGGCGCCGCGATCCCGAGGATCGCCGGCGGCACCTCGTCGAGGTGTCGAAGAAGGGGATCTCCGTGATCGAGAAGGTCTCCAAGGCGATGGACGGCGTGGAGGCTGACCTGCTCGACGGCCTCGAGTCCCCCGAGCGCGAGCAGCTGGCGGGCCTGCTCACCTCGATCTGGGAGCGCAGCGGCGGCTACGAGGCATGGTCCCAGGTAGCGGCGGACGCGGACGACAAGGCTGCCTGAAGAACGGGCACGACGGCCGGCGCGTAGGTCAGACGTCGGCGCTCGCGGGCGCCTCGTAGCCGGCGAGCTGCAGGGCCTCCCGCCACTCGGCCGGGCGCGGCTCGCCTCGGAACACGACAGTCAGCGTGTCCGATCGATTGGTGGCGAGCACGTCCCGTACGTCCTCGAAGAGGAACAGCTCCCAGCGAATCGCGTCGACGGCCTTGCGGCCTCCGGCAACCTGAATCTCGTACGTCTGCATTTCGAGCTCCGATCTCGGGATCGAGGGCTCGCCGACGGCGACCGCCAGGGGTCGCCGCCGGCTGCGCCCGTTTCGCTGCCCGCGTTTAGCGAGCTCTGTCTGCGGCCCGGCGGTCACCCGGGAAGCGGTCGATAACGAACCTGGCGACCTCGCGCCCGAGGGTCTGGCCGGCCGCATGGTCGAGCCGCGTGTGCACGCCGGCGTAGATGCGACTGAGCCCGGCTTCCTGCGCCGCGTCAGCGAAGCTGTCGAAGGATCGCTGGACGCCCGGCAGCGCCGGCGACGTGACGGCGAAGTCGAGCCTTGGGCCGTAGATCGACGACAGCACGGCCGCACCTGCGGTGCTGATCGTGCTGTGTGCCCCCGGGTACGACGGGTCGGGCGCGGTGGCGACAAGCGGAGTCCAGTTCGAGTCCGCCGCGGTGGCCGGGTTGCCGTCGGTGTCCGCCATGCGGACGGCGGTGACGGGGCGCCAGAGGTCGTAGGCGTACTTGGAGTCGTAGAAGGCGATCGCCGAGTCGGCGAACGTCAGGTTGAGGAGTGCGAAAGTGCGCGCGTTCTGCGACAGGGTGCTGTGGTGTGCGAGTGCCGCGGTCTGCGCGATCTGGTTCCAGAAGCCCCAGATCGGCGGGTTCCAGAACTGCCCGATCTGGGTCTGGTCGGGAGTGCGGGTCGAGCCCTGGCCCACACCGAGGGTCTTGACCTCGTTGATCGCCGCCGCATAGGCCGAACTGGTGAGCGCCGCGGGCCGCGGGAGCCGGAACTGGTTGGCGCGCTCGAGCGTGAACGGCCTGACCATCGGCCAGTGCGTGAACACCGGCTGCTGGAACTTCGGCGGTGTGAGCTGGTAGTTGCCGGGGTTCGTGCCCGGGGTGAAGGGAACGGGCGGCGCGTTCGATCCGTCGTCCGCCCTGCGGGCGAGGATCTTGTGCGCCACGGCGCCGCCGACCCGGATGCCCTGGGTCTTGCGACGCCCGGCCGGGAGCTGCGCGAGCTGGGCGGCGTAGTCCCGATCGATGCCGGCCTGCTGGCTCGGATAGAGCTCGACGAGCGTGTCACGTGCCGCCGTGTCCGCCGCGGCCGGGAGGGACGCGCCCCGCGGGCCGGCGAAGTGGATCAGGTAGGGCTTGGCGCTGCGGTCGATCGAGACCACGGCGTCGTAGATCGCCGCGTGCATGACTGCCAGCTCGTACGTCGGGTGGACGGTGGGCGGCTGCACACCCTGGCTGGCTTGGAGCCCGAGCAGGACTCGGTTCCAGTGGATGACCGGGTCACCGGCTTGCGCGGGGCTCGGCGCCTGCGCGGAGGCCGATGGTCCCGCTGCCTGGCCCAGCGCCGGGAGCGCCGCCGGGAAGCCGAGGGCGGCGACGAGGAAGGCCGTTACGAGTCGTCTCACGATGCGTCTCCTGTCTGGATCGAGGGGAGGAAGTGTCTACGTCGGAACATAGTACTACAGAACATAGTAGATGATCTGGTGATGAGTGGTCGCTTGGCTCGTGACTCCGCTGGGGCGCAGCTCGTCAGGTAGTCAGCGCGGGCGAATCCGACCGTCGCTCAGGGTCACGCCGATCCCGTTGGCCACGAGGAAGACGCCGAGGAAGGCGATCGCCGCGACCTCGAAGACGACCGACAGCACGATCGCCTCGCGGTATCCGCGCTCCATGAACCCGAACAGGCCGCTGTTCTCGCTGATCAGCAGCCCCGCCAGCGACCCGACAGCCACGCCAAGGCCACTCAGGGCGAGGAGCGCCCGTATGGCGTTCGCCCAGCGGGCCGACACACGCCGGAGCGGCGCCACGAGTCCCAGGGCGATCGGCACGGCCGAGACGAAGTTCAGGAGGAACAGCGTCCCGATCGTCGGGATCGCGGAGTAGGAGTCGACGGAGTACTGCTCCATGTGGTCCACCCCGACAGCCAGGATCGACAGCGCGCCGAGGTTGCGGGCCCAGCGCGCGATTCTGGTGCGACGCTCCGGCGATGCGAGCCAGCTCGCCCCGTTCCCGATGGGGGCCGCGGCATTGCCACCGGCGTCAGTCATGGTCGATCTTGTTGCCGGTCGTTGCCAGGACGTACCACTTGGCCCCGAACTGGTTGAGGCCCTGGCCCTGCGTGTCGCCGGGACTCTGGTCGGGGGCGTAGTAGTAGAGAGGGTGCCCGTTGTAGGCCACCTGGCTCTTACCGCCAGCGCCCCGGATCAGCCCGATCTTCGAGGCGAGCACGCCGTTCTTGGCCTGCGGCTTCGCGCTCGCGTCAAGGGGCGGCCACAGGCTGAGGCACGCGCTCGAGCAGTTGCTCACGTTGGTCTTGTCCGCCTCGAAGAGATACAGCGTGCGCCCGTGGGCGTCGACGAGCATCCTGCCGAGCGGTCCATTCCGCGTGTCGATGGCCGAACTCGCGGCGGCGCTCTGCGCCGGCGCACCGCCGCCGCCGTAGGGATTGGCAGCGGTCTTGCTCTTGGTGCCGCCGGCGGTTGCCGCGGCGATGACGACGATGGCGGTGATCGCCAGCACGGCGATCGCTGGAATGAGGCGCTTCATGGTGTGATGGCTCCTTTGATGGGATGGCAGGGACTGCCTCGTACTACGCACCATCGTAGGAAAGGGCTCAACCACGGCGCACGACCGTGCGTACAACCCGATGTGAGCCCCGCGGCGCACGGCACACCCGGCGATCTCGCGCCCCTGCCTGGCATCCCGCAATCCACTACACTTCGTCGTAATGGCAGCCAAGCCGAAGATCCCGCCGGCCCTTCACGAGCTCGAGGCAGAGGTCATGGAGGAGGTCTGGGATCAGAGCGAGGCCTCCGTGCGAGCTGTCATGGACGCGCTCAACGCCCGCACGAAAAAGCCTCGCGCCTATACGACCTACATGACGATTCTGGCGCGGCTCGACAGCAAGGGCCTGATGACGCGCAGGCGCGAGGGCAAGACGGACTTCTACAGCCCGGTCTACTCGCGCGAGGAGTACGCCAACCTGAGGGCACAGGCCGGTGTTGACTCGCTCGTCGAGCAGTACGGTGAGGTGGCTCTCGGCCATTTCGCACGCCAGATGGCGCAACTCGACCCGGAGCGCCGCCGGCAGCTTCAGCGCCTTGCCCGCAAGAAGTGACACCGCACCGCAGGGCGACCGCCACCGGATCGTCTTCCGGCTTCAGCTGACGCTCGGCCTATCCGGCCTGGTGGTCGCCGGCGCGGCCGTGGGAACGGCGGCGGAGACGGTTCATCGGGAATCGCGGGGCGCTCACGCGATTGTCATTGCCGGTCAGCACTTCACCTATCCCACCGTGAACGTCGCGGCCGCGGTGCTGCTTGGGCTCGCGGCGCTCGGAGCTGCGGTGATGGCCACCGCCGCGCGCGCGAGCTTGAGGCAGTTGCGCCTGTACAGGCGATTCGTGCGCGGCATTGCCGTGGTCGGACCACTCCCCGGACACCCGGGCGTGATCGTGATCGAGGATCCGACTCCGCAGGCCTTCTGCGCTGGCTACCTGCGGCCGCGCGTCTACATCTCGCGTGGGGCCCTCGACCTGCTCTCCGAGGAGGAGCTCGGAGCCGTCCTCTTCCACGAGGACCACCACCGGGCGGTACGAGATCCGCTGCGCTTTGCGTGCGCTCGCGTCTTGAGCCAGGCGCTGTTCTTCCTGCCCGCTCTCCGGCCGCTCGGCGATCGCTACGGCGACCTCGCCGAGCGGAATGCGGACGCGGCCGCGGTCGAGGCGAGCGCCGGGCAGAAGGGCCCGCTTGCCTCCGCCCTGATCGCCTTCGAGGCGGCCGCGCCACCGGGTGTGGCGGGAATCTCGCCCGAGCGCGTCGACTCCCTACTCGGGCAGCCGGCGCGCCGGCGTCTTCCGTCGTTCCTGATCGCGATGTCGCTCGCGTCGCTGTCCGGCCTGGTCGTGCTCGTCTGGCGCGCGAGTGAGGCGGCATCCGCGCAGGCCACGTTCAACCTACCCGTCATCTCCTCGCAGCCGTGCATGCTGGTTCTGGCGCTGCTGCCGCTCCTCGCCTGCATCGCCGCGCTGGGTTGGCGCCGCCGTCTGGCGCAGAGCGGGCGGCCGGGGCTC
Source organism: Thermoleophilaceae bacterium (assembly GCA_034664185.1). GTDB lineage: Bacteria > Actinomycetota > Thermoleophilia > Solirubrobacterales > Thermoleophilaceae > AC-37. The sequence continues at coordinate 6,932 of JAXDIC010000048.1, read as the reverse complement.
GTACTGGCCGGCTCCTAGAGCCGCCGTCGAACCTGGGCAGGCGCCTGAGCGGCTGCGGACTCGGTTCAGTACTCCTACAGCTTGTAGTACTATTGGTTGTAGGATATGTTCGGTCGCATCACAGATCCCGGTTCGCCCCCGACCGTCGCCGGCAAGGAGGACGACCCGAGGACGTGGCGGTCCGACGTCGCGGTTCGTGCGGCGCCGGAGCACGTGCTCGATACCCTCACCGACATCGACGCATGCGAGGCTTGGTCACCGGTCGGGTTCCGCATCGACGAGCTCGACTCGGGCCGGTTGCAAACCGGCTCCACGGCGACCGTCAGCGGAGCTCTGGCGGGCCGGCGGGTGCGGTTCCGGCTCGAGATTCGCCGAGCCGACTCCGAGTGCCTGATGCTGCGCGCGGCCGGTCCCGTGCAGATATGCGCCCACTACAGGGTGCGCCCGGCCGGTCACGGGTCACGCGTCGATGCCGAGATCTCGGTGCGGCGGGCGCCCGGTCGCTCCGGCGCACTGGCGGCCCGAGCGACGTCCGTCCTGCTCGCGAGCGGCGCGCTCAGGCACGCCCTCGCACGCATGGGGCGCGAGGCGGAGCGGCGTCACCCGTTGGCGCCCCGCGAGCGGCAGCAGCCGGAAATATCTGACGCTGGAAGCGGGCGTTGAGCCCCAGCCCTCGCAAGGCGCACGCGCTCGAGCTCTTCTCGGGGATCCCGCACGGGTACGACCGCGTCGGCGCTGTGCTGAGCCTGGGGCAGGATCGGCGCTGGCGCCGCGCGCTCGTGGGTGCCGTGTCTCCCTCGGCCTCGGAGCGGGTGATCGACGTGGCCACCGGAACCGGCCTGGTCGCGCAGGCGCTCGTGGACAGGTGCGGCTGCTCCGTGGTCGGCGTCGACCAGAGCGACCAGATGCTCGCACGCGCGCGCCAGCGGCGACTTGGCGAACCGAGCTTTGGCGCGCGCTATTTGCCGGTGCTCGCCGAGGCCGAGAACCTGCCGTTCGCCGACGGAGAGTTCGACGCCCTCACATTCACCTACCTCCTGCGCTACGTGGACGCTCCCGGCGCGGTCCTGAGCGAGCTCGCCCGCGTGGTCAAGCCCGGAGGGAGGGTGGGGATGATCGAGTTCGGGGTTCCGAACCGGCCGGCCCTCCGGGGCGCTTGGAGTCTCTACACGCGAGTCGGCCTTCCGCTCTTCGGCAGGCTGGTCTCGCGACAGTGGCATGAGGTCGGGCGCTTCCTGGGGCCGAGCATCACCGGGTTCTACGAACGATTCCCGCTCAGGCGCTTGATCGCCCTATGGGAGGCAGCCGGAATTCGTGATGTCCACGTACGGCGCATGAGCTTCGGCGCCGGCGTGGTGATGTGGGGGACGCGAGATGGCGAGCACGGCTGAGCGCCCTGCCTTCTATGCGCTCCGACCCGGCGGCTGGCGTGACCTCGTCACGCTGCTTCATCCGCCCTACACCGCCTGGCACCTGAGCTACGTCGCGATCGGCGCGGCGGCCGCGCCGCATCTCTTCGCCGTGCGCCTCGTTGCGACTCTGGGCGCGTTCTTCCTGGCCGTGGGGATCTCCGCCCACGCACTCGACGAGCTTCACGGACGGCCGCTGGGCACCCGCCTCTCGGACCGGACCCTCTGGACGCTGGCGGCTGGCGGGCTGGGGGGAGCGCTCGTGCTGGGCGGGATCGGTGCAGTCACGGTCTCGCCGCTGCTGGTTGTCTTCATGGTCGTCGGCAGCTTCACCGTGGTTGCCTACAACCTGGAGGTCTTCGGGGGCGCGTTGCACAACACGACCGGGTTTGCGCTCGCCTGGGGCGGCCTGCCGGCCATCACGTCCTACTGGATCAACGCCGGCGCGCTGCACGCCGGCGGCCTCGTCGTGGCCCTCGCATGCGTCGGGTTGAGCGTGGCACAGCGGCGGCTCAGTGCCCCGGCGCGCGAGCTGCGGCGCCGCACCGTCGCGGTCAGCGGAAGCCTGCGCCTGATCGACGGACAGAGCGTGGAGCTCTCGCGGGAGCAACTCGCTGCACCGCTGGAGGGCGCCCTGAGGGCACTTGCGTCGGCCCTGGTGCTCTTGGCCGCCGGGCTCCTGCTCGCGCGCGTCTAGGGAGCGCGGGCTCGGCCGCTCAGGACGCTGCGCTGAGCAGCATCACTCCGGCAAGCCCCAGCGCGCTGCAGAGCAGCAGCCCCAGCGCCCAGCCCACCAGCGCCGTGCGCCGACGAGCCTGAGCGCTCGCCGCTCGAAGGGCCAGCCGGAGGGACTGCCGTGAAGCGGTCCCCGCGTCCATCGGAGGCTCGTGCACGCTGCGCCGGAACCGCATCGCTACCGGGGCCTGGGCGTCGTTGTCGGGCGGCGGGGATAGATGTACTGGCCGAGCCCGTCGAGCGGCTCGCTCGGGTCCCGGGGGGAGAATCGCTGGAGGTGGTCGTTGACGCTGTAGCGCGGACCGACTTCCAGGCGTCCCCCCCGCACCCGCGTGAAGAAGCGATCGAGGGGCCGCGGAGGCGGTCCGCCCGTACGGATGCCGCGGAAGTCGTAAACGCCGCCGTGGCAGGGGCAGATGAAGCTCCCTGACGCCTCCGCGAAGCGGACCGGACAGCCGACGTGCGAGCAGCGCGACGTGAGCACCACGTACTGGTTCCAGCGGTCGCCCGGCTCGGTGTCGATCAGCACGTTGCGCCGGCGGACATAGATCGTGGTCTTACCCGCCTCGCCCGCGTCCGGTACCAGCGTGATCACCGCCGGTAGGTAGGTCTCGGGGTTGAAGTCGCCGACGGCGCCCACGTCCTGCCAGCGGGTCGGCTCCTGTTGCTCGAACGCAGGGCCCAGCGCAAAGCCGAGCGACGGCAACCCGATCGCCGCGGTGGCGATCCCGCCGGTGGCGAGCGCGCCGCGTGTGAACAGCCGGCGGCGGGTGACCGTCTCGCCCTCGTAGGCGCCCGGCATATCGTGGTCAGCCGTGAGCGCCGGACGCTTCTCGCTGCTCTGGTCCTCGATCGGGGGGGTGTGGTCGTCGGCCTTCATCAGCGGCGTCTCCCTCGGAGCTCTCTCGATATCTACGAGGTAGTATAGTACTACGTTGTATAGCAGATACAGGAAACCCAGGACCAGGAGGACGCGGTGACGTTTCACGAACCTCAGCTGCAGGCGCTGCGCCGGCCCAGGCGCTGCCTCGCGCTGGTGCCGATCGGGCTTAGCTTGGCCCTGGCCGCCTGTGGCAGCTCCACCGGCGGACGGATCACGGCGGTCGGCGTTGCGAAGCCCGCACGGTGGACCGCCACCGCCCACATCCACCGCGTGCTCGACTTGACTAGCCCGCGTCGCGACGGGTCGATTGCCGTGGCGGCCGCGGGCCGGCTACGGCTGCTGCGGATCGGATCCGCCCCCCAACCGTTTGCGAGCGGCCCCGGCGGCTACTCGAACCCCGGCGGCGAGGAGCCCTACATCGTGCTGTCCACCTCCGCGCGCGCCGGGGGTCCCGGCTGCACCTTCGGTCCCGACACCGTGTACGTGCTGCGATTGAGGAACGGCCCGGGTGTCACGACCGTCGATGCGCGGGGCCGTGCCCGCCGCTTCGTGCATCTCCCGAGCAGGGGGCTCGAGAGCGGCGTCGCCTTCGACGACACCGGGCGGTTCGGCCACCGGCTGCTCGTTACCGCGACGGCCGGCACCAAGACCACCGTGTACGCCATCGATTGCCGCGGCACGGTCACGACCGTGACCCGAGACGCACCCAAGGTCGAGGGCGGAATCGTCGTGGCCCCGGCCACGTTCGGGCGCTTCGCCGGCGACCTGATCGCCCCCGACGAGAACAGCGGGCGCATCTACGCGATCGCGCCCGACGGCCGCAGCCGCCTGGTGGTGAACTCCGGCCTTCCGCACGGCGGAGACATCGGAGTCGAAAGCGAGGGAATGGTACCCGCGCACTTCGGCCCAGCCGACAGCGCACTCGTGGCCGATCGGCGGACTCCGGGCAATCCTCATCCCGGCGACGACGCTGTCCTGCGCATCGGCGGAGAGGCGCTCACGGCGGCCGGGGTCCATCCCGGTGACCTGCTGGTCGCAACGGAGGGCGGCGCGCACACCGACGCGATCAGGTGCGCCAGCTCATGCCGGGTGCGCCACGTCGCCGAGGGACCGAGTGGCGCGCACCTCGAGGGCCACATCGTCTTCGCGCATGGTGGTTGAAAGGCGGTACCGAGGCTGGTTCGCCCTCGTGGCCGTGGTCCTTGTCGCTGCGTCCGCGTTCCTGCTGATTCCGTCCCTGGCGAGCGTCCCGATGCGGCTCGGCACAGGCTGCGGGCGCTGGCTCGCCCTGGCGGTGGTGTTTGCGCTGCTGTCGGCAGTGGGATTCGTCGTGGTGTTCAAGCTCAGCTTCGGTGGCGGCATGGGCTGGGGCCGAAGCTCGCGGATCGGGCTCTGCGTGCTGGGCGCGAGCACGGTGCTGCCGGCCGGTGGACTGATCGGCCCGGTGGTTGGCGCGTGGGTGACCCGCGTTCACCGACGTGGCACCGGCACTCGCGCGCTCGCGTTCGTCCTATTGACGAACGCGCCGAATGTGGCGGTGCTGGGAGTTCTGGGCATCGCAGTGAGCGTCGGCTGGATCCCCGGTCCACGAGCGCCCGAGCTGACCATCGTCCCGGCTGCGGCCGCTCTCGCGCTGTTCGTCGCGATCGTGTCCCTGCCCCGGTGGCTTCATCCCGACGCCGCGCGAAGGCCGCGCGGATTCGGGAGCCGGATGACCAGACTGGCTGGCGGCCTCGGCGCGGCGGTCCACGAGGCGGAAGCGCTGATCGGGGGACACAACTGGAAGCTGCTCGGCGCCCTGGCGTACTACGCCTTCGACAACGCGGTGCTGTGGGCGGCGTTCCGAGCGTTCGGCCACAGTCCTTCGCTGGGGGTGGTCGGGATCGCCTACCTGATCGGCGCGGTCGGCGGCGCCCTTCCGCTCCCGGCCGGCATCGGGGGCGTGGAGGCGGGCCTGATCGGGACGCTCGTTGTGTACGGCGTGCCGGCGGCGCCGGCGGCCGCCGCTGTCCTCGTCTACCGCGGCATCACCCTGGCGGTGCCGGTGGTGCTGGGCGTGGCAGCCTATGTCCAGCCGCGCGCCGGGCTCGCCTTCAGCGCTGTCGGACGGGCCGCCGCCCCGGAGCGGGTCGTACCGAGCCCTACCGCCTGCAGTACGTGTAGCTCTCGGGGTAGGACCCCGCGAACTCGCTCATCGGCGGGTTGAGCTCGTTAGACCGCGTGCTGCGGAGGACGAACGTGTACTGGCTACCGGTCATGCTGCCGGACGCGTTCGGCATCGCCACGCCGCCCGGGACCCACGTTCCGACGTCATGACGGTAGCCGGCGTCGCTCCAATTCGAGCCTGCGGTGAAGTCGATCGTGTTGCCGTGCTGGCTCCAGGCTCCGCCGCGGATGGAGCCCTGGGTGAGATATGTGCCGTCGTTCCAGAAGTAGACCGTGGTCTGGAACTGCGAGTCGTAGCTGCCGTTGGGCTGCCGCACCGTGTGGTAGCAGGTGTAGTTGCCCAGGGGGAACTGCGGCGTGCCCGGCGGCGGAGTGCTGGGCGGCGTGGTCGGCGTCGTCGACGTGCCGCTCGAGCGCAGGTAGCAGCCGAGCGAGGTGAAGTGGCCCTTGCTGTCCATGACGGCGAGGTCGCCGGTCTGAATGAGCAGGGACTCGTGCAACTGCTTGAGCCGGCCGGACAGCGGGACGATCTTCGAGCCGACCAGCTTGTAGCGCCCCGTCGAGACCTTTCCGCTCAGCGCGTTGCCGTGGCCCCGCAGGCCGTTGCTGTACTTGTGGTGCGCCTTGAACTCGAAGGTGGTGACGTACACCCGGATGCCGGTGAAGGCCTGGAGGACGGAGCAGTCGTAGGTGCCCTTGGGCTTGAAGGCGCTTGCGGCGGGCATGCTCGCGGCCGAGGCGACGCCGGCGGACGCCGCCACAAACGCGACGATGACGACAGCGGCGGCGGCAGCGCGACGGATGGAGCGGAACGGGGAGGAAGTGTCAAGAGAAGTAGTCATGCCGGCCACGCTATGCCCGCCGCGGCCGCTCTTCCGCGTCCTTTGACCCATAGGCTTGACCCGTGACGTTCGTCGACGCGCTGAGCCCCGCCATGCGGGAGGATCTCGTCGCTCGCGGCCGCCCGGTCGAGTTCCCGGCGAACCTCGTCATGCTTCGCGAGGGCGACCCCGGCGACCGCGTGCTGCTGATCACCGCCGGCAACGTGAAGTTGACGAAGAGCTCACGGAGCGGGGCCGAGGTCGTGCTCGACTTCCGTGGTCCCGGGGACGTCCTCGGGGAGCAGGCGGTGCTCGGCGGCGGCGACCGCTCCGCCACGGTCGAATCGCTCACCCCCGTCACCGCGGTGTCGATACCCGCCCGCGATTTCGGCGCCTGGCTCAGTCGCGCGCCGGATGCGATGCTCGCGCTGCTCCGCACGGTCGAGCGGCGCCTTCGCGAGTCGGACCGCCAGCGCCTCGAGTTCGGCTCGGCTCAGACGCTCGCGCGCGTAGCGGCGCGGCTGCTCGACCTGGCACAGCGGTTCGGCCGTCAGGCCGAAGAGGGCACCGTGATCGAGCTGGCGATCGCACAGGAGGAGCTCGCCGCGTGGAGCGGCGCGTCGCGCGAGGCGACGGTCAAGGCGCTGCGGTCGCTGCGCGACCTCGGGGTCGTCGAGACGAGCCGGCGGCGACTCGTCGTCCGTGACCTGGACGAGATCGCCCGGCACGCGGCCTGAGCCTCAGGCGAGAGTCCGCGCCGCGCCCGCCGGCAGCCACCACCCGGTTCGCTCCGCCGCGCGCAGAACCGGTGCCGCGACGCGCTCCGCGTCCGCGTCCCGGCCGAGCGACCGCAGCGCCCGCGCGAGAGCCAGCAGCGCGTCGCCGGCGAAGAGCAGCGCCGAGCCCTCGGGCGTGCGC
>JAXDIC010000046.1:0-8363 GCA_034664185.1 Thermoleophilaceae bacterium | reverse complement strand
AGCGCCGCGGCCCAGTCGGTCAGGTTGTCCGACTGGAACTCGTCGACGGTCCGGCGGAGCACGCCCCACCACGACCGTCCGCCGAGCTCGCCGGGGTGATCGGGGGCGCGCGGGCTGCCGGCCATGGCTCTCGTCTTACCCGAGGCCCGTCCCGGGTAACGTTCCCGGGCGTGAAGCTCCTCTTCATCCCGTTCAGCGTGGTCGGGGGCCTGATCGCCGGCTTTCTCGGCAAGAAGGTCTTCGAGTCGGCCTGGTCGGTGATCGACGATCAGGAGCCACCCAAGCCCGACCACCGCGACGTGCCGATCGGGAAGGTGGTGGCGGCGGCCGCGCTCGAGGGCGCGGTCTTCCGGGCCACCCGCGCGGCGGTGGACCACCAGATGCGCAGGGGGTTCGCGGGGCTCACCGGAAGCTGGCCGGGCGAGCAGGCTCCCGAGCCCGAGTAGGGCGCCGAGCTCCGCTCTCGCAGGGGGCTCGAGGGCGTCCTTAGCCGTGGCTTAACGCGGCTTTGCAATCTCGCAACCAAAGGCGGCGCATATGCGCCGCTCTTTCTTGTACATTCCCGCGCTCTGAGCCCTAGGCAAGGCGCCATGACGGCCGGTCTGTCGGCTCGGGGAGGAGACCAGGGCACGGGATGCGATCAGTGAGCGTTGCGGGGCGCGTTGCGGCCGTCGGTGCCGTGGTAGCGGCGATCGTGGTCGTCGCCATCCTCCTGTTCGCGGGCGGGGGCGGCTACACGCTCAACGCGCGCTTCCAGAACGCGGGCCAGCTCGTGGGTGGCAATCTGGTGCAGATCGGCGGGGCGCCGGCGGGCACCGTGACGGGGATCAAGATCACTCCTGACGGTCAAGCTGAGGTCCAGATGAGCATCGACGATGGCTACAACCCGCTGCCGCGTGGCACGCAGGCCGTCATCCGCCAGTCGTCGCTCTCGGGCGTGGCCAACCGCTACGTGGACCTGCAGCTGCCGCCGGGCAACCACACGACAGGCAAGGAGGCGTCGCTTCCGAACGGCGGGCTGATCCCGATCACCTCGACCACCACCAGCGTCGACCTCGACCAGCTCTTCAACACGCTCGACCCGCCCACGCGAAGCGCCATCAAGGACTTCTTCGCCAACTCCGCCGCGCAGTTCAAGGGCAAGACCGCCCAGCAGCGCGAGCTCTACCGCTACCTCAACCCGCTGCTGTCCACCTCCAGCCGCCTGTTCGGCGAGCTCAATCGCGACTCCCCGCTGCTCTCGCGCTTCCTCACCGACAGCTCGACGCTCGTCTCCGCGCTGGCCGAGAAGCGCAACGAGCTGGCCGCCCTGATCACCAACGCCAACTCCACCTTCCGCGCCCTGGGCAGCCAGCGCCTGGCCCTCGAGGAGGCGATCGCCCGCCTGCCCGACTTCATGCGCCAGGCCAACACCACCTTCGTCAACCTGCGCGCGGCGCTCACCGACGTCGACCCGCTGGTCAACGCGTCCAAGCCGGTCGCCATCAAGCTGCGGCCGTTCCTCGACCAGCTCCGGCCGCTGGCGCGCGATATCCGGCCGACGGTCCGCGACCTCGCCCAGGTCGTGCTTCAGCCAGGCCCCAACAACGACCTCCTGGACCTCGAGCAGTCGTTCCCGGCGCTGGCGTCCTCCGCGCTCGACACCAAGAAGCGCAAGCCCAACTTCGGCGGCGGTCCGGTCAGCGTGGGCACGGTCAGGGGCGCCTTCCCCATCACCACGAAGGCGCTGATCGACACCGCCCCGATCGTGGCCTTCGGCCGCCCGTACACGGTCGACCTGTTCGGCTGGTTCGACGACTTCTCGACCAGCGGCCCCACCGACGCCGAGGGCGGGTTCTCGCGCGCGCAGGTCGTCTTCAACCTCTTCGACTTCACGGCCAGCACGCCCACGCTGATCCCGCTCGGTCAGCGCGGCGAGAACTTCACGATGACCGCGCGGACCGGCATGTTCAGGAAGTGCCCGGGCTCCGCCGAGCAGGCCGCCGTCGACGGATCCAACGTCTGGTCCGCCGCCGAGCAGCAGAAGCTCGACTGCGCCGAGAAGTACCGCGAGACGGGGCCGATCAGATGATCCGCCGCCTGGCCACAGCCCTGATGCTCGTCGGCGCCGTCGTGGCCGCGGTGCTGCTCACCGGCGCGGGTGGGAGCTCCACGGGCAAGACGTTCAAGGTCGCGTTCGACAACGCCTTCGGTCTGACTCGCGGCGGCGACCTGCGCGTGGGCGGGGTCAAGGCGGGCCAGACCACGGACTTCCACGTGTCGAAGGGCCCCGAGTGCCAGAACCCGAAGACGGACGGCCCACCGCGAACGTGCGCGATCGTGACGGCCGAGGTCAGCGAGCCGGGATTCCAGTCCTTCCGCGACAACGCCACGTGCTCGATTCGCCAGCAGTCGCTGATCGGCGAGTACTTCGTGGACTGCCAGCCGGGCAACGCCCCTCACGTGCTGGCGTCGGGCTCGACCATCAAGGTCACGCAGACCCAGTCGACGATCCCCGCCGACCTGGTGGCCAACGTTCTGCGGCGCCCCTACCGCGAGCGCCTGCGGCTGATCATCGACGAGCTGGGAACCGGGCTGGCCGGGCGGCCGGACGACCTGGCCGAGGTGCTGCGGCGCGCCCATCCCGGCCTCCAGCAGACCCAGAAGGTGCTGAAGATCCTGGGCGATCAGTCGAACATCATCCGCAACTTCATCAAGAACTCGGACACCGTCGTTGCCCAACTCGACGCGAAGAAGAACGAGGTCGCCCGCTGGATCACCGAGACCGGCAGGACTGCGGCGATCTCGGCCACGCGACGCGACGCGATCGCCGCTGGCTTCCAGAGGCTGCCCACGTTCCTGGCCGAGCTCAAGCCGACGATGGCGCAGCTCGGCGCTCTGACCGACCAGCAGACGCCGCTCCTGCAGGACCTCCAGCGGGCGGCCCCCAGCCTCACGGAGTTCCTCACGCGCCTCGGACCGTTCTCGGACGCCTCGCGCCCGGCGTTCCGGTCGCTCGGGCGCCTGGGCGACGCGGGCCGCAGGGCCATCGCCGACTCCAGCGCCGAAATCGCCGAGCTCAACCGCCTGGCCAAGAACGCACCCGGCCTGGGCCGGCCGCTGCGCCAGCTGCTCCAGAGCGCGGACGACCGCCACATGGCCGTGGACAACGACCCGCGCGCCGCCGTCTCGGCGCCGACGGCGCCCGACCGCAACTCCAACTCGCCGACCCCGCGCGCGGGCTTCACGGCGCTCGAGTCGCTGCTCAACTACCTCTACTGGCAGACCCTCGGCCTCAACTCGTTCGACAACGTGGGGCACACGCTGCGCACCGCCGGCTACGTCCTGCCGGATTGCTCCGACATCCAGAACAACCTCCGCGGCCCCGGCATGCCGATGGGCAGCGCCCAGCAGGCGGAGATCCGCAATCGCTGCAACTCGTACATCGGGCCCTACGAGCCGGGGGTCACGAGCCCTGACCCGACGGGCAAGGGCGCCAGCGCGGCCAAGGTCTCCCAGGCCACCAAGGCCAAGAGGCCCGGCGAGCAGCGGTCTGCGGGCCAGCCGCGTGCGCTGCCGCTGCCCGGCCAGTTCGATCCGTCCGTTCCGCACGTGACCCTGCCGCCCGCCGTCCAGGCGCTTCTCGACGGGCTGCCCGGCGGGCTGCCGGGCCGCGGCGGGAAACTGCCCAACCTGCCGCACAACCTGCCCGGCCTGCCGCGCGGGGCCAGTGGGGCCGCCCCCGACCAGATGCTCGACTTCCTGCTCAGGCCATGACCCGCGGACGCTCCACAGCCTCCATCGTCGCCAGCCCGGTCCTGGTCGGAGCGGTCACGACGCTGATCGTCATCGTCAGCGTCTTCCTCGCGTACAACGCCAACTCCGGCCTGCCGTTCGTGCCCACGTACAACCTGAAGGCCGAGCTGCCCAGCGGCGCGAACCTCGTGCCGGGCAACGAGGTCCGCATCGGCGGCTTCCGCGTCGGGGTCATCGACAAGATCGGGACCGGCTCGGGCATCTACAGCGGCAAGCGGCAGGCGATCGCCGTCGTGCGCATGAAGATCGACAAGAGCGCCCAGCCGCTCGCGCGCGACACCACCGTGCTCGTGCGGCCCCGCTCGGCCCTCGGCCTCAAGTTCATCCAGCTGACCCCGGGCACGAGCAGGCAGGTGTTCCGGGACGGCGAGACGATCCCGCTGAAGGCGGCCACCGCGCCGGTCGAGTTCGACGACCTGCTGAACACCTTCGACGCCAAGACCCGCCAGAACTCGCAGGACGCCCTCCAGGGCTTCGGTGACGCGTTCGCCGGGCGCGGCACGGACGTGAACAACGCGATCCAGGGCCTGGCGCCGTTCTTCCGCTACCTCGGGCCCGTCATGGCGAACCTGTCCAACCCGCGCACCCAGCTCAACGAGTTCTTCAAGCAGATCGGCCGGGCCTCGGCTCAGGTGGCCCCGATCGCGCAGATCCAGGCTCAGCTCTTCTCCGAGATGGCGGACACGTTCGCGGCCATCGGCCGCAACCCGGCCGCCCTCCAGGCCACCATCGTCAAGTCCCCGCCCACCGAGGACACGGCCATCGCCAGCTTCAGGGTGCAGCGCCCGTTCCTGGCCGACTTCACGGACCTCTCGGCCCGGCTCCGGCCCGCCGCGCAGGTCCTTCCCATCGCGCTGCCCAAGCTCAACATCGCCTTCCGGATCGGCACGCCGGTCCTGCGCCGCAGCGTGATCCTGAACGACAACACCGTCAACGTCTTCAACGCGCTCGACGACCTGGTGCGCGACCCCAACACGCTGCTCGGCCTGAAGGACCTGAGCGCGCTCACCCGCGTGGGCGCTCCGCTGCTGCAATACGTCTCGCCCTACCAGACGGTCTGCAACTACGCGACGTTGTTCCTGAACGGCCTGGGCAGCCACCTCTCCGAGTCGACCAAGAACGGCACGGCCGAGCGCGTGCTGGTCAAGCTGGGCAACAACGTCCAGGCCGACTCGGCTCCGGACAAGTTCGCCGCGCGGCCCGCCGACCTGCCGTCCAACATCAACTCCGTCGACGCCAAGACGACCGGGCCCAATCCCCAGCGCCTCTACAAGCTCAGCGGCCAGCCATACACCGCGGCGATCGACGCCCAGGGCAACGCCAACTGCGCCAAGGGCCAGTTCGGCTATCCCGAGGGCCCGCTGCTCGACACGAAGGGCCGCTACCCGGCCGTGCCGGGCACGCGCGACCCCGACGGCACCTTCAACAGCTGGCAGACCGCACACGGAGGCGGGTCCCACGTGGTCAACGCCAGCTACCCGCCGTTCCTCTACGGCAAGAACTTCACCGGCCTCTCCAACCTCAGCCAGGTCGACCGCCGGCTCAAGCAGGACGGGCTGCCCTGATGGCCGCGACCACCGGAGGACGCAAGCAGGGCATCTCGACCTTCAAGGCCGGGCTGCTGGCGGCAGTGGTGATCGGCGTGTGCGGGTTCTTCGGGTTCACGCGCTACAACCCGTTCGCGCACCCCTTCCAGCTGCACGCCACCTTCAAGTCGGCCAACAACCTCCAGCCCAAGTCGCCCGTGCGCATCGCCGGCGTCGACGTGGGCAAGGTCACCGATATCCGGCCCCTGAGGAACGGCACCGGCGCGGCCGACGTCACGATGCAGCTGGACAAGTCGGCCCTGCCGGTCCACACGGACGCCGAGTTGAAGATCCGCCCGCGCATCTTCCTCGAGGGCAACTTCTTCGTCGACCTCCAGCCCGGCACGCCCAGCGCTCCCCTCTTCAAGGACGGCGCGACCGTCCCCATCCAGCAGACCGCCACTCCGGTTCAGTTCGGCCAGATCCTGGAGGCGCTCCAGGCCGACACCCGCAAGGACCTCCAGACCTTCCTCAAGGAATACGCGCAGAACGGGCTCGGCCACGGCGGCGCGCAGGCCTACAACAAGCTGCTGGATGTCGCGCCCGCGGCCGCGCGCTTCGCGTCGATCGCCAACCAGGCCACGCTGGGCACCCAGCCGCACGACCTCTCGCAGCTCCTCCGCGGCCAGCAGCGACTGTCGCATGCGCTCTCGGTCGACCCCCAGGCGCTCAAGTCGCTGGTCGTCAACCTGAACACCACCGCCTTGGCCTTCGCGCGTCAGGAAGGGGCGCTGGCGGCAACCGTGCCGGCGCTGCGCGACGTGCTCAAGTTCGGTGAGCCCGCCCTCGTGTCGCTCAACGACGCGCTGCCCACCCTGCGGGCGTGGGCGCGCGACGCGCTGCCGGGCACGATCTCCTCGGGCCCGACCATCGACGCCTCGCTGCCCTTCGTCACCCAGGCCCGCCTGCTGGTCAGCAAGCCGGAGCTGCGTGGGCTGGCGCACGACCTCAAGTTCACGATCCCGGACCTCGCGCGGGTCAACCACGCGACTATCCCGCTGCTCGACCAGCAGCGAGCGCTCAGCGCCTGCCAGAGCAACGTGCTCCTCCCGTTCTCGAAGACGCCGATCCCCGACCCGGACTTCCCCGCCTACGACGGCGCCAACAACCAGCCGTTCTACAAGGAGGCCCCGCGCGGGCTGGTCGGGCTCTCCGGCGAGAGCCGCATCGGCGACTCCAACGGCCAGGTCTTCCACGTCCAGTTCGGCTCCGGGCCCGCCAACGTCATCTACAACGACGGCGGTCAGGGCTTCCTGGCCCAGGCCCCCAGCCCGCCCGAGGGAGTGCGGCCGATCAAGCCCGACCACCGCCCGGTGTTCAGGCCCAACAGCCCATGCGAGCTCCAGCAGTCGCCTGACATGCACGCGGCCGGCGGCCCGCCCGACCAGACGGTGGCCGCCAACGGCGTGCCGCTTCTGCCGGGGCTGCCGCTCCCGCCGCTGCCCGCGGTCAAGGCCACCAAGGCTCAGGACATGTTCACGCAGGAGGCCACCAGCTACGCGCAGCGGACCGCCAAGGGCCAGGCCACTCCCGACCCGTGGACGATCCCCGCCAAGCAGTACCCGAAGGTGCTGGCCAAGGCCGGCCTGAAGCTCACGCCCACCGGACAGATCGTGCCCAAGTGATCCTCGCCATCCGCAAGCACCTCTCCGACTTCATCGCGCTCGCGATCCTCTTCGCGATCGGCGTCGGTGTGACCGTCTACATCGTCTCTCAGCAGGAGTCGCGCGGCTACTTCCCCTTCGTCGAGAAGCCGCCGTTCGAGCTCAAGGCGGAGTTCTCCGACGCGCAGGCGGTCATCCCGGGCCAGGGTCAGACCGTGCGGGTAGCCGGCGTCGAGGTCGGCAAGATCTCCAAGGTCGAGCCGAAGAACGGCGTCGCGGTGGTCACGATGGACCTGAACCGCGACAAGATCGACAACCACGAGCTGCAGCTCCTCACCGACGCCACGGCGCAGCTCCGCCCGCGCACCGGCCTGAAGGACATGTTCGTCGAGCTCGATCCCGGCACGTCCGGCGCGAAGCTCAAGGAGAACGCGACCATTCCGGTCGCCAACAGCGAACCCGACATCGACCCCGACGAGACCTTCTCGGCGCTCGACGTCGACACGCGCGCGTATCTACAGCTGCTGATCGGGGGACTGGGCAAGGGCTTCCGCGGCCACGGCAAGGACCTGAACGCGACGTTCAAGGCCCTCGGCCCGACCAACCGCGACCTGAAGCGAGTCTCGCAGGCGGTGTCCACGCGGCGTCACGAGCTGGCGCGCCTGGTTCACAACTACGCCGACCTGACCAACACGCTGGCGAACCGCGACAAGGACGTGTCGCGGCTGGTCAGCGCGTCCAACGTCACGCTGTCCGCCTTCGCGCAGGAGAACCAGAACATCTCGCTGGCGGTGTCGCTGCTCCCGTCCACCCTGACCACCACCAGCACGACGCTGAACAAGGTCAACACGTTCGCCGCCGTCTTGCGACCGGCGCTCGAGTCGCTCCGGCCCGCGTTCCGCCAGCTCGACGTGGCCAACCACGCGGTGCTGCCGTTCGTGCGCGAGGCGTACCCGATCACAAAGAACAAGATCCGGCCGTTCATCCGGGTCGCCCGTCCCTACATCGCCACGCTGCGACCGGCCGTCCGCAACCTCGCCAAGGCCACCCCGGATCTCACCTCGTCGCTCCAGATCCTCCACCGGTTCTTCAACATGGCGGCCTACAACCCCAACGGTCGCGAGCCGGTGCCCAGCACCGGCGCGGCGGCGCGGGCGCGCGACGAGGGCTACCTGTTCTGGGTCGGCTGGGTCGGCCACATGACCGACAGCCTGTTCAACAGCGGCGACGCTCGCGGCCCGTTCCGGCGCTCGCTGTTCGGACTGACGTGCGCCACGCTTCAGCGCCAGGTCAGTGGCGGGTTCAGCGGCGCCGGGCCGCTGGGGCCAGCCGCCGACGCCGCGCTCCTGGGACTCGACCAGCTGACCGCGCCCACCGG
>JAXDIC010000038.1:0-8064 GCA_034664185.1 Thermoleophilaceae bacterium | reverse complement strand
GAGCTGCTCGATCGCTTCGAGGAGGAGCTGGTGGCGGCGATGGGCGCACGGGCGGACGAGATGCGCGAGCGCGGCCGCGCGCTGCCCGGGGCTCACGCCGCGCTGGAGCGGCTGGCGGCCGAGCCGGGCGTCATCCAGTCGCTCCTGACCGGCAACGTGGAGCGCACAGCGCTGATCAAGCTGTCCGTGTTCGGGCTGGCGCGCCACGTGGACTTCGCCGCCGGCGCGTACGGCTCGGACCACCGCCGCCGCGGCGAGCTGGTGGGGATCGCCCGCCGGCGCGCCGAGGAGCGGCACGGAACGCGGGTGGCTCCGGGCGACGTGGTGCTGATAGGCGACACCCCGCTGGACGTGGCGGCCGCGCGCGAGGGCGGCGCACGGGCGGTGGCGGTGGCCAGCGGACCGTACGGCCGGACCGCGTTGATGGACGCCGGCGCCGACTCCGTCCTGGCTGACCTGACCGACACCGAGGCCGTGGTGCGCGAGGTGCTGGTCCACGGCTCCGACCGCGCCCGCCGCGCCAGCGCGTAGCCTTCCCGCGCGAACGGGACCATGGAAGCCAGCCAGACAACATCCACGCAAGCCGCCGCGCCGGCCTCGGCGCTCGATCGGCTGACGCCCACGGCGCCGGATCCGCTGGTCTCGCTGATCGTGCCCGCCTACAACGAGGCGGCCAACATCGGCGACGTGCTGAGCCGCGTATTGGCCCTGCCGATCCGGGCGGAGGTGATCGCCGTGGACGACGGGTCCACCGACGCCACGCCGGAGATCCTGCGCCGGTTCCAGGAGTCGCACGGCATCACGGTGGTGAGCCACGAGCGCAACCGCGGCAAGGGCGCGGGGGTGCGCACCGGCCTGGCGCACTCGACGGGCGACATCGTCCTGATCCAGGACGCGGACATGGAGTACGACCCCGCGGACGTGGTGGAGCTGATCCGGCCGATCGTCGAGGGCTACGCCGACGTCGTTTACGGCTCGCGCCTGACCGGCGGGCGGCCGCAGCGCGCGTACATGTTCTGGCACCTGGTGGGCAACCGGGCGCTGGCCCTGCTCACCAACCTGCTGTGGAACACGACGCTGACGGACATGGAGACCGGCTACAAGGCGTTCCGCGGCGAGATCGTGCGCTCGTTCGAGCTGACCGAGAACGACTTCCGGATCGAGCCCGAGATCACGGCCAACGTGCTCGATCGCAAGCTGCGCCTGTACCAGCTCCCGATCGCCTACTACGGGCGGACCAAGGACGAGGGCAAGAAGATCAGCTGGCGCGACGGCCTGCCCGCCGTGTGGACGCTGCTCAAGCTGCGCCTGCGCGGCGGCGGGCGGCGCTAGCCGCGAGTCTTCCAGGAGACCGGGCCGGACGAGCAGGTCGCGCCGGTGCGGCCTGTGGTGGCGCTGATCCACTTCACCACGCTGGCGCTCTGGCCGTGCGCGCTGCGCCCGTCGGCGTGGAGCATGCCGTCCGCGCGCACGATCGCGTAGGCGATCCATCCTCCCTTGGGCGCGTAGGCGAACTCGGAGCTGACGGAGAAGGTGCGACCGTCGCGCCTGAAGCGGTCCGCCGGGTCGTGGAAGGCCACCCCCAGGGGCGCCGGCCACGTGGCTCCGTTGGTGCAGCGCAGCTTCCACACGATGTGGACCCCGTCGATGTGTCCACCGTTGTTCACGGCCCACACCCTGGTCAGGCCCTGGCTGGTGTTGCCGGTCATCTGCCTGCCCGGCGACGCCACCGCCGGCGCGTCGTGCCCCAAACTCAGGAAATAGACGCCCAGCGCCAGGAGCAGCACGGTTCCGTAGACGGCGAGGCGGACCAAGAGGACCAGGCGACGCGGATGCATCCAGGAGCATCGACCACCGCTGACGCCGATTTGAGTGCTGGTCAGCCGATGGCGGTTCGAGGCGGATCGCCGCCCGCCCGCCAGCCGCGATACATCGCCTCGGTGGTGAATGGCATGACCGGCTCCCCGTCGGCGCCGAGGGCGATCAACCCCGCCGCGCCGCCCAGCGGTCGCACGCCGTCGCGCAGCACGCGCTCCGCCGCCTCGGCCAGCGGGACGCCGGCGTGCCGGACCAGCGAAGCGATCTCGTGCGCGCCAACGGCGCGGATCAGCGCCTCGCCGCTGCCGGTGGCGGAAACGGCACACAGCTCGTCGGCGTACGTCCCGGTCCCCACGATCGGAGAGTCGCCCACGCGCCCCGGCAGCTGTCCGCGCACGCCCCCGGTGGAGGTGGCCGCGGCCAGGTCGCCGCCCTGGTCGCGCGCCACGGCTCCCACGGTGCCGCCGCCCTGCTCGGCCAGCGCGGTCTGGCGCCGCGCCAGCCGCTCGCGTTCGTGCGCGGTGACGAACCAGTCCGGCTTCATGAGGTCCAGGCCAAGCTCGTCGGCGAACCGCTCGGCGCCGCGTCCACAGAGCATCACGTGCGGCGTGCGCTCCATCGCCTCACGCGCCAGCGCCACCGGATGGCGCACGCGCGTGACGCACGCCACCGCCCCGGCTCGCCGGTCCGCTCCCGACATCAGCGCGGCGTCCATCTCCACGGTGCCGGCGGAGGTGAGCACCGACCCGCGCCCGGCGTTGAACAGCGGGGCGTCCTCCAGGACCTCGACCGCCGCCTGCACGGCGTCCAACGCGCTTCCGCCACGCTCCAGCCGGGACCATCCAGCGTCCAGCGCGGCCTCGAGCGCCTGCGCGTAGGGGCCGGGATCGAACGGCTCGCGCGGCATGGGCCCGGCGCCGCCGTGCACGGCGAGCGCCGCGTCGGCCACCGGCTACTCCCCGTCCAGAGGGGTGGGGTCCGGCTGGCGGGACGCGGGGTCCGGCACGGTGTGGCCGTTGCCCGGTCGCCCGGCCGCCGCGATCACGGCCAGCATCTGATCGGCCAGCCGGGACCCGTCGGTTGAGCGCTCCGGCGTGGCGGTGATCTGGACCACAACGTCGTCGCCGTCCATCTCCAGCAGCTCGATGTCGGGCAGGTCGCGGATGGGCACGTCGATGCCCTGCTCCAGCAGCTCCTGCACCGCGCTCGGGCGCACGTCGGCCGGGAAGCGCGCCCGGAGAGCGACCGCGTCCGGCTCGCGCAGCGGCGTGATGGCGACGCTGAGCACGATGCTGTTGGGGATCAGGATGCGGTCCTCGCCCGTGGCCAGCGACGTGTAGAGCAGCCCCAACGAGCTGACCACTCCCTCCAGCCGTCCGGCCAGAGGGCCGCCCTGGAGTCGCACGCGCTCGCCAACGCGAAACGGCCGCGCGCTGAGCAGCACGGTGCCGGCGATCAGGTTGCCGAACGTCTGCTGCGCCGCCAGTCCGAACACCACCGCGGTGACGGCGCCGCCGATGGCCACGGTGCGGGCCTCGAGGCCGGCTATGCGCAGGGCCACCAGGAGCGCCAGCGTGATCGTCATCAGCCGGATGAGGAAGCCGACCGTGCCCGCCGTGCCGGGATCGAGCCGCTTGAACAGGATCGGGGCGAGGCTGCGCCCCACGGCGCGCGCGAAGACCCAGCCGACGATGACCAGGACGACGACGGTGACGACCCGCACGGGCTGGGCCGCGCCGGGGAAGAGGTCCTTGCGGTGGTTGTAGGCGATCACCACTCCCACCAGCAGCGGCAGGAACAGGATGGCCTGCCAGCGGGCGCGGCTCACGCGGGCGGACGACAGCTCGCGCTCGAGCCCCGCCTCACGCCAGGCGTGCGTGCGCGTCTCGAACATGTCGCGGGGCAGCTCGGGTCGGCGCGGCATCACCCCATGGATATCAGGGCCGTCTAACGCGCCCGTGAGTGGTGTCACGCATTCGTGGCCCGGGTAGGACCCATGCAGGCACCAGCACCCGATTGGGAGGTATGGGATGGCAGAGACAGTGCGCGATGTGATGACCGAGAAGGTGGAGACGGTCGAGCCGTCGGACTCAGCGGTCGACGCCGCCAAGAAGATGAAGAGCGCGGACACCGGCGCGATCCTGGTGACCGACGACGGCGACCTGAAGGGGATCGTGACCGACCGCGACATCGTGGTGAACGCGGTGGCCGAGGGCAAGGATCCCTCCGACGTGAAGGTCGAGGAGATCGCCTCCACCGACACGACCACGATCGAGCCGGACGCCGACATCGACGAGGCCATCAAGCTGATGCGGGAGCACAAGTTCCGCCGCCTCCCGGTGGTCGAGGACGGGCAGCCCGTCGGGATCGTCTCCCTTGGCGACCTTGCCGCCGAGCGCGACGACGGGTCCGCCCTGGGCGACATCAGCCAGGCGGATCCCAACAACTGACCCGGCGGCTGCCGCGCCGCGGTCGGCGCCCGGCTAGCCTGCCTCGACATGGGACGGATGCGGGGGTGCACGGCGCTCGCGCTGGCGGTCTTCGCCGCGTGGGGTGGAGCGGCGCGCGCCGCGCCGCCCGCGCCCGAGCGCGACCTGAGCTTCCTCCGGGTCGGCTCGGCCAACCCCAACACCGGCATCCCGCGGATCCTGGACGCGCACGGCCGCGAGGTGCTGCTGAAGGGCGTGAACGCGGACGGCATCGTGGACTACTACCGCTCCGGGGTGAGCCCGGCCGAGGCCCTCAAGACCCCCTATCCGACCGATCCCGCCGCGTACGCCAACGGCCTGTGCCCGCCCGACGACCCCCACGTCGAAGGCGTGGTGCTGTGCGACTTCGACTTCGACCAGATGCGCCCGCTGGGCTACGACGAGATCCGCCTGAACCTGTCCTGGAGCCTGCTGGAGCCGCAGCCGGGCAAGATCGACAGCGCCTACGTGAACCGCATAGCCCAGGTGGTGGGCTGGGCCCGCAGCGCCGGCATCTACGTGGTCCTCGACATGCACCAGGACGCCTGGAGCAAGTACATCTACACGCGGCCGGGGGAGACGTGCGTGCCGCCCAACAAGGCGACGGTGGGCTACGACGGCGCGCCCGCCTGGGCCAGCGATCACGCCACCCCTGCGTGCGCGCTCAACGGGACCCGCGAGCTGGACCCCGCGGTGGCGGAGCAGTTCGACAAGCTGTACGCCAACGCGCCGGGGCCGGACGGCGTCGGCCTCCAGGACCACTACGCGAACGCGATGCTGGCCCTGGCGCAGCGCTTCCACGACGATCCGACCGTGGCCGGCTACGAGATCATCAACGAGCCACACCCCGGCTTCAACGCCGCGCCGGGCGAGGTGGACGCCACACAGCTGTTCCCGTTCTACGGCAAGGTGGTGAACACGATCGTCGCCAAGGTGCACGGCTTCCGGCAGCTGTTCTTCATCGAGCCGAACGCGGAGCGCAACGTGACCGACCAGCGGCAGATCGCCACGCCGTGGTCGGTCTACAGCTCGTACCCCAACGTGGTGTACGCGCCGCACATCTACACCGGGGTGTTCACGGCCGACCAGATCGTCGCCTCCACGCGCTTCTTCCCCAGCGAGGCCGGCTACCAGAGCGCCATCGCCGACGCCAAGCAGCTCGGCCTGCCGCTGTGGGTGGGCGAGTTCGGCAACAACCCGAGCGACGACGACACGATCCTGCCGACGCACTACGCGCTTCAGGACAAGTACCTGCTGGGCGGCGCGCTGTGGCTCTGGAAGGAGAACCAGAACGACGTCAACCCCAACGTGTCCTGGGGCATCTACAACCCGCCGTTCGGGCGCGGCACGCCCAAGCCCAAGCGGATCGCGCTGACCTCGCGCGCCACCCCCATGGCCACGGCCGGGACGCTCAAGAGCGTCAAGTACTCCACGTCGGGCGCGTTCGACATCGCCGCGGAGTCGCGATCCGTCGCATGCGGCGACGCGAGCCACGCCACCGTGGTTTTCATCCCTCGGGCGGCCGGCGCCAACGTGGTGGCCGAGAACGCCAAGCTGGAGCTCTTCAGCCGCGACGGGTCACGCGAGGCGTACGTGTACCCACAGGGCGGCCCGTACCGGATTTACTCGGCGCGCCGGCCGGAGCAGGCGAACGGCCCGCTGTGCCCGGCGCCCGCCACCCTGCCGCTCGGCCCCGGCGCGCTGGGCCTGCCGCCGAGCGGCAGCTGCATCGCGTTCAGCGGCGCGCGTTTCCGCCTGCGCCAGCCGCGGCACGGGCGCATCGTGCGTGCGACCGCGTACGTGAATGGCAAGCGCGTGGTGGTGCGAACGGGGCACCGCGTGAAGACGCTGGTGGTCCGCCACCTGCCTCGACGCCGCTTCAAGCTCAAGGTCGTGTCGGTGACCGACCGAGGCCACATCGTGGTCAGCGTCCGCACCTACAACGGCTGTACCAAGAGCCGCCCGCGTACCCGAGCGCACCGCCACCGCCACCATCGCGGCTAGCGACCGGTTTACTGACGCTTAAAGGCCCCCACCTACGCTCGCCGGTCGCGCCGAGAGCGAATCGTTCCCGTAGGCCTCCGCCAGCCCGATCGTGCCGCCCCTGCTGAAATCCCAGCTCTCGGACCGCAGCCGTCGCCGCGCGCGCCGGGCCGCACGCCGCGACCGCAGGTCCCGCGGTCGCGTTCCCGTAGCGATCATGATCGCCGTCGCGCTGGCCGCCGTGATCGGCGTGTGGTGGAGAGCCGCCCGCCCGTCCATGCCTGAGGCCGAGGTGCTGACGGGCTCCATCGAGACCTCCAAGCGGCTCAAGCCGGTTCAGGCGCTGGGCGAGCGGCACGGGCGGGCGGCGCCCACGGGCCGCGACGGGCGCGGGCATCGGCTCCTTCGGGCCGGCTCGAACCCCGGGTCGCTGCCGGGCAACGTGCTGATCGCCGACAAGGCCAACAACAGGCTGATCCAGGTCGATCCGCACGGACGGATCGTGTGGCGCTTCCCGCGCCCCGGCGACCT
This sequence comes from Thermoleophilaceae bacterium, assembly GCA_034664185.1. Lineage (GTDB taxonomy): Bacteria > Actinomycetota > Thermoleophilia > Solirubrobacterales > Thermoleophilaceae > AC-37. The sequence continues at coordinate 1,264 of JAXDIC010000038.1, read as the reverse complement.
GAAGCATGGGCAGACCTTCAGGGTGCCCGACGACGCGTTCTTCAGCGAGAACGGCCGCCGCGTGATCGCCACGCAGGAGGACGACTACGTGATCAGCGTCATCGACGTGGCCCGGCACCGCATCGCCTACCGCTACGGCACGCCGGGGGTGCCAGGGGCCGGCCCCAACCACCTCTGGAACCCCGACGACGCGCTGCTCACCGCCGGGGGGACGATCACGGCCGCGGACATCAAGAACTGCAGCCTGGTGGTCATCCGCCCGCCGGCCCACCGCGTGATGCGCAGGATGGGCACCCCCGGAGCCTGCGGCCACAACCCGCCGCACTCTTTCGGCAGCCCGAACGGGGCGTTCCCCACCCGCGACGGCGGAACGGTGGTCACCGAGATCACCGGCGACTGGGTCGACGTCCTGGACCGCCACGGCAAGCTCGTCACGGCGATGCACGTGCCCGGCTTCACCTATCCGTCGGACACGAACGAGATCCGCCCGGGCATCTACCTCAGCGTGGACTACGTCACCCCTGGCGCCGTCGAGACGTTCGACTCGAAGGGGCGCGTGCGCTGGCGCTTCGCTCCGAAGGGCAGCAACGCCCTGTCCAAGCCGTCGCTCGCGCTGCCGCTGCCCAATGGCGACCTGCTGGTCAACGACGACGCCAACCACCGCGTGATCGTGATCGACCCGCGCACGAAGCGCATCGTCTGGCAGTACGGCCACACCGGCAAGCCGGGACGCCGCGCCGGCTACCTGAACGTGCCCGACGGAGTTGACCTGGCTCCGCCGCATGCGCTGATGCGCCGGTTCCCGAAGGCGCGGCCGCCGCACGGGTAGTCACCGGCGTCGCGGCGGGACGGAGTCCGCGCCCGAGTGCATAGGATCGTGGCCGTGGACGAGATCGCCCCCGGCGTCTTCCACTGGACCGCCTTCCATCCGAACATCGGGTCGGATGTCAGCTCCTACCTGCTGGCCGACACCGGCACGGCGGTGGATCCGCTGCTGCCAGAGGAGGGGCTCGCGCCGTTCGACGGTCGCGAGCCGCGCCAGGTGGTGCTCACCAACCGCCACCACCTACGCGACGGCCAGCGGCTGGCGGAGCGGTTCGGCATCCCCATCCGCTGCCACGAGGCGGGTCTGCACGAGTTCGAGGGCGGCCCCGACGTGGAGGGGTTCGCGTGGGGCGACGAGCTGGCGCCGGGGGTCATGGCGCTGGAGGTGGACGCGATCTGCGACGAGGAGACCGCGCTGCGGATCGACGTTGGGGACGGC
>JAXDIC010000016.1:0-10334 GCA_034664185.1 Thermoleophilaceae bacterium | reverse complement strand
CAGGACGATTGCGCCGAAAAACCCGGGTCTCTCGGGTCGCCAGCGTCGAGCCGAGATTCTCCCGTTTGCTGCTTTTCCTTAGCGGCGCGCATGAACAACGTGCTCAGTCGCCCCAGCTGGACGAGCTCGCAGCTCTCGGCGTCGCAGACGCCTAAGCGACAACCACGGCGGCGCCCCCGCGGCGCGGGTCCCCGCCGCCCGACAGCTCGCCGGTCTCGGGATCGCGCGCCACCGCCTGCACGCCGCCGAAGTAGAGGTTCTTCTCGCGGAAGCGGACCACCGGGATGCCCTCGCGCTCCAGTGCGGCCAGCGCCTCCTCGTCGACACCCGGCTCGGCCTCCACCGCGCGGCCCTCGTAGTGCACGCGCGGGCAGCCGACGGCCTCCTGGGCGGGCAGTCCGTCGTCCACCACCCGCAGGATCGTCTGGAGGATGGCGGAGCGAATCCGGTTCGAGCCGGCCGATCCCAGTGCCACCTCGGGCCGTCCCTCGCGCAGCACCACGGTGGGGGCCATCATGCTCGGGATGCGCCGCCCGGGCCCGTGGCGGTGGAACCCGCCCGGATTGAGGTCCTCCTCGCCCAGCATGTTGTTCAGGTGCACGCCGGTGCCGGGCACGATCACACCCGAGCACGACCCGTTCGAGCACGTCACCGACGCGCACGCGCCGGCGGAGTCCAGCACCGCGATGTGCGTGGTCGACCCCAGCCGCGAGTCGACGCTGGAGGCGGCCGACCGCAGCGCCTCCGTGGCCAGGAAGCGCTCGAGATAGCCCTCCGAATGCAGCCCCTGGACGAACTCGTCGGTGCGCGCCCTGTTGGCCTGGTCCATCACCTCGACCAGCGTGCGCACGTCCCCGCCCCGGCCCAGGCGCTCGAGCAGGTCGAGCGAGTAGGCGATCAGGATGCCGCCCGACGACGGCGGGGGGTTGGTCAGCACGTCGCGGCCGCGGTAGCGGGCGCGGACGGGCTCGCGCTCCACCACCTCGTAGCCCGCCAGGTCGGCCTCGGTCAGCAGGCCGCCGCGCTCCAGCACCCAGGCGCTCACCTTGCTGGCAACGTCGCCGGTGTACAGGAAGCCCGGCCCCTCGGCCCCCAGCCGATCGAGCAGATCGCCCACCTCGGGCATCCGCACCTGCTCGCCGGCCCGCAGCAGCCGGCCCTCCGGCGCGTAGATGGCCCGGCCCTCGGGGTGGGCGGTCAGGATCGGACCGAGGATGACCAGCAGGCTGGCCCCGATCGGAGTCAGCTCGACACCCTCGCGGGCCGCTCGCGCGGGCGGCCCGACGAGCGCCGACAGCGGCACGGTGCCGAACCGCTCCAGCACCTCGGCCAACCCGGCGGTGGTGCCGTACACGCCGCACGACGACGGGCCGATGTTGAAGACCTGCGTGGCCTCCTCGGTGAAGCGCACCTCGATCGGCTCGAGCGCGGCCGGCTCGACATCCCCGAGCCCCTCGCCGGGGGCGGCCACGAAGAAGTCCAGCAGATGGTCCTCGCCCGACGCGGTGTGGACCAGCATGAACCCGCCGGCGCCGGGCCCCGTGAGCGGCGACTCGGCCACGAACGACATCAGGACGGCGGCCACCGCGGCGTCGACCGCGTTCCCGCCCTCGCGCAGCACGGCCGCGCCCGCCTCGGCGGACAGCGGGTGCCCGGCTGCAACCACACCTTTCACGAGCGCGATCCTAGGCCTGATGCGAAAACCAAGCTTGGCAAGGAAGCACGGTCGAAGGCTTGGCGGGCCAAGTCGAGACCCGATGACGCCGCCAAGCGCCGGTTTGCAGCCTCAGGAGTTAGCGCTTAGGGACGAATTCCGGGACATCGATCTCCTCCAACGCGGAGGAGCGCCCGGGCCCGCGCGACACCTTGGGCTCGCGGTCGGCCTCCCGGGCCGCCTCGCGTGCCACGGGCTCTCGCCCGCCCACCGACTGCATCAGCGGCCGGTCGCCGTAGCCGGTGGCCACGACGGTGACCCAGACCTGGTCCACGACCGAGTCGTCGATCATCGCGCCGAAGATGATGTTGGCGTCGGGGTGGGCCGCCTCGGCCACCGCCTTGGCGGCCTCGTTGACCTCCCATAGCGACAGGTCGCGCCCGCCCGTGATCGACAGCAGGATCGAGCGCGCGCCCTCCACGGAGGTCTCGAGCAGCGGCGATGCGACCGCGTGCGTGGCGGCCTCCATCGCGCGGTGCTCGCCCACGCCCATGCCGATCCCGAGCAGAGCCTGCCCGGCGTCGGCCATGATCGTCCGCACGTCGGCGAAGTCGAGGTTGATGAGCCCCGGCAGCGTGATGAGGTCCGAGATGCCCTGGACCCCCTGGCGCAGCACGTCGTCGGCCATGCGGAACGCGTCGACCATCGACACGCGCTTGTCCAGCACGGACAGGAGCCGCGAGTTGGGGATGACGATGAGCGTGTCGACCTCGCGCGAGAGGTCCTCGACCCCGCGCTCGGCCTGATCTGCGCGCCGCGAGCCCTCGAACCCGAACGGCCTGGTTACGATGCCGACCGTGAGCGCGCCTATCTCGCGCGCCACGCGGGCCACCACCGGAGCCGCGCCGGTGCCGGTGCCGCCGCCCGAACCGGCGGCGATGAACACCATGTCGGAGCCCTTGAGGAGACCCTTGATCTGGTCGTAGGACTCGAGCGCGGCCTGGCGGCCCAGGTCCGGGTCGGACCCCGACCCGAGCCCGCGCGTGACCTCGCTGCCGATGTGCTGCGTGACGTGCGCGCTGGACTGCTGGAGCGACTGGAGATCGGTGTTGACGGCGACGAACTCGACGCCCTGGACGCCGGCGTCGATCATCCGGTTGACCGCATTGACCCCGGCGCCGCCGACGCCGACGACGCGCAGGACGGGCTTGAGCACCGCCTGCGGCGCTGCGGGCGCCGTGGGCTCCTCGCGCCCGTAGCGCGGACGCATGTCCTCGGCCGTGGGCCGCGCGGGCGCGCGCTCCATGATGTTGTCCGGGATGTCGCTCGAGAAGACGTCGCGCAGGCGCTGCTCGTGCGAGCGCGGAGCCCGCTGAGGCGGCTCAGGCTCGCCCTCGGGATGGCGCGGCGGAAGCTCCTGGGGCTGAGGATGGGCGGGATCGGCCTCGGAGCCGGCGGCGGCCGGCGTGGCCGGCCGTGACCCCTTCTGGCCCTCGAGCCCCTCCTCCTCCGTCTTGCGGAAGAGTGCGGCCAGGGGACCCTCGCGCATGCTCGCCCGCTTACCGCTTGCCATTCTCGAGGACCTCCCTTGCGAGTTGCCGGTAGGCATATGCCGCCTTCCCATCTGGGTCGTACTTGAGCACCGACATTCCCTTGACCGGCGCCTCCGCGAAGCGAACGGTCTTCGTGATCCGCGAGGCGAAGACGGTGTCTCCGAAGTTCTCCTCGAGCAGCTCGATGGCCTCCTTGGCGTGCACGGTGCGCGTGTCCACCAGCGTGGGGAGGATGCCCTCGATCTGGACGTTGGGGTTGAGGTTCTCGCGGATCATGGACAGGGTGTTCTGGAGCTGGATCAGCCCGCGCATGGACAGATACTCGCACTGCACGGGGACGATCACCTTGTCGGCCGCCGTGAGGGCGTTGATCGTGAGCAGTCCGAGGCTCGGCGGAGTGTCGATGCAGATGAAGTCGTAGTCGTCCTTGATCGCCGCGAAAGCCTTCTGGAGCGAGCGCTCACGGCCGATCTGGGTCGACATCGCGATCTCGGCTCCCGCCAGGTCGATCGACGCGCAGGCGATGTCGATCTCGCGCTTGCGGATGACCTCGCGGATCGAGATGTGGTTGACCAGCACGTCGTACATCGACGACTCGAGCGAATCCGGGTCGATGCCCTGGCTCATCGTCAGGTTGGCCTGGGGATCGAGATCGACGCAGAGGACCCGGTGGCCCTTCTCGCTGAACGCGACGGCCAGGTTGAGGGTGGTGGTCGTCTTCGCGACCCCGCCCTTCTGGTTCGTGAACGCGATCACCTGCGCCTTCGGGGACTCCGGCTGCATGGTCGCCTCCGTGGGCGTCGAGGACTCCGGCGACGCTGTCGTTTTGCGATCAAAGAAGCCCATGTGCCCCTGCCTATTCGTATGAGCAGGGAAGATTCCTTCAGATGCGGGACCTGATCGACAAGCGACTGGTGTTCGTGGCCGGCAAGGGCGGGGTCGGCCGGACGACGGTCGCGGCCGCCCTGGGGCTCGCCGCGGCCCGCTCCGGCAAGCGCACGATCGTGTGCGAGGTGGCCCGCCAGGAGCGGGTCTCGAAGGCGTTCCAGCGCGAGGGAGTCGGCTTCCACGAGGCCGAGCTGGCCCCCAACCTGTTCGCGATCTCGATCGACCCCGACGCCTCGCTCGAGGAGTACCTGATCGACCAGGTCGGGTCGAGGCGCCTGGCCGGCCTCCTGTTCCACAACCGCATCTTCGAGTACCTGGCCGCCGCCACCCCCGGGCTGCGCGAGCTGGCCACGATGGGCAAGGTCTGGGAGCTGGCGCAGCTCGAGCGGCGCAAGCGCAGGGACTCGCCCTACGACCTCGTGATCGTCGACCTGCCGGCCACCGGCCACGGCCTGGGCACTCTGCGCACTCCGCGGACCTTCGGCGACATCGCGCGCGTGGGGCCCGTGCGCAGGAAGGCCGACATCATCGACTCCTTCATCCGCGACGCGCGCCAGACCGCCGTCGTGGCGGTCGCCCTTCCAGAGGAGATGCCCGTGGCCGAGACCGTCGAGTTCGCGCAGGCGCTCGAGCGCGAGATGGGCCTGGAGCTCGAGGTGACCGTGATGAACGCGATGCTGCCCGAACGCTTCAGCGGGGCCGAGGCCGCGGCCATGGAGCGCGTGAACGGCGGACACGGCGCGCCGCCGGTGGCGGCCGCCCTGCGCGCGGCGCTGTCTGAGCACCGGCGCGCGCGCGGCCAGCGAGTGCAGCTGCGGCGCCTGCGCAGCGGCCTGGACGGCCCGGTCGTGACCCTTCCGTACCTGTTCGAGCCGGACCTGGGCCTGGACGACTGGGAGCGCCTGTCGGCCGAGCTGGAGCGGCGCCTGTGAGCGTCGCCGACCTGCTCGAGGGCAGGCACGTCTGCGTCTGCGCCGGGTCCGGCGGCGTCGGCAAGACCACCACGGCCGCCGCGGTGGCCATGGGCATGGCCGCGCGCGGGCTCAAGGTGGCCGTCGTCACTATCGATCCCGCCAAGCGGCTGGCCACGTCGCTGGGCCTGGACGAGCTGGACAACCGGGAGCGCCGCATCGATCCCGAGCTGTTCGCGGCACAGGGAATCGACATGCGGGGCGAGCTGTGGGCGGTGATGCTCGACGCCAAGCGCACCTGGGACGAGATGATCGAGCGGCGGGCGCCCGACACCAAGACGCGCGACGCGATCCTGGGCAACCGGATCTACCAGCAGCTCTCCACGGCGGTGTCCGGCACCACCGAGTACATGGCCCTGGAGCGGATCTACGAGCTGCACGAGGAGGGCGACTACGACCTGCTGGTGCTCGACACGCCCCCCACCCGCGACGCGCTGGAGTTCCTCGACGCGCCCGACCGGCTGTCGCGGTTCATCGACTCGCGCTCGCTCCAGTTCTTCCTGCGGCCGGGGCTGTTCGGGGTGAAGGCGTTCGGGCGCGGCACCGGGTTGATGTTCAGCGTGCTGAAGCGCGCAACGGGCAGCGACCTGCTTGCCGACGTCTCCGAGTTCTTCGGCGCGTTCGGCGACATGGCGATCGGCATCCGCGAGCGCGCAGCCCACGTGAACGCGCTGATGGCCGACCCGCGCACCACGTTCCTGCTGGTCACCTCGCCCCGCCGTGACGCCATCGACGAGGCGATCTTCTTCCGCCGCCGCCTGCGCAAGTCGGGGATGCCCTTCGGCGCCGCCATCGTCAACCGCGTGCACGAGGGCGTGAGCGACGAGGGCAACGGCGCGGACGTGGAGGACGACCTGGCCGCGCTCCTGGACCCGCGCCTCGCCCACAAGGTGGCCCGCAACTTCGACGACTACCGGCGTATCGGCGACCGCGACCGCGCCAACGTGGAGCTGCTGGCCGCGGAGCTGGCGGGCGACCCGCTGGTCCGCGTGCCGCTATTCGACGACGACGTGCACGACCTGGGAGGGCTGGCCGAGGTAGGTGCTCACCTGTTCTCGGAGGAGGCCGTCGCGGCCTGAGGGGCGTCGACCGGCCGCACGCGGAACGTCAGGCCAGCCACGAGGAAACCGCCTAGATCGGCGCGGAGTAGCTGGCCGGGTCGTCGTCCATCTCCCAGTCGGCGGAGGGAGTGACGCCGGCGTCCAGCTCGTCTTCCCGACGCTCGTCGAGCGTCTGGTCCTCGTAGTCGTCGTCGCGCGGCAGCGGCTGGTCGGCGATCGTGTGGTCCTCGTGCCCCTGGTGCTCCTCCTGCACGACCGCCACGGGATTGGGGACCCTGTCCTCGGCGCGCGGCGGCGGCGATAACTCGCGCCGCGTACGCGGCCCCGGAAGGGCGGCCACGGCCCAGGCGGCCGAGCGCGGGTCGGCGGCCGTCCCGGGGCCGTCCGGGATGCGGGAGTCGGCCAGCGGGTCGGGCATCGGCTCGGGTTCGGGCATTGGCTCGGGTTCGGACATCGGCTCCGGCTGCGGCTCGGGCTCCAGCTCCGCCTGGGGATCCGGATCGTCGGGCTCCTGCCTGAGGTCCCGAGCGCGGATGTCCAGCGGCTCGGAGCCGGCCACCAGGATGTCGTCGGCGACCGACTTCAGGTCCTGGTCCAGGTAGCCGCAGATCACATCTCGCAGCAGGGCGCGCAGGTGCTGCTCCACCTCAGCGACCACAACCCGGGGCGGATCGGCGCCGGTCTCGTCCACGTCGGGATCGACCAGGGCGCCGTTCATCACGCGCTGCTGCAGCGCGAATGCCGCGTCCAGGCGCGCGCGCACGGGGCCGCGCTCGTGCTCCTCGGCGCACAGCGCGGCCAGCCGCTGGCCCAGGCTGGCGCGGCCGGCCTCGTCGTCGGCGTCCAGGAGCGACTGGATGGCCAGCAGATAGTCGGACAGCGCCTCGGTCTCGATCATCCGCTCGCAGCCCATCTCGAAGCGCGCGAGCGCCCAGGCGATGCGCCCGCCGCTCCGGGCGCTGGCGGTCAGGTCCACCAGCTCGCGCAGCTCGGCCTCCTCGTCCGCTCCCAGGACCCACGGTTCGCCGCGACCGGGACCGCCGAGGCCCAGCGGCAGCGGCTGCCAGACGCCCTCGTCGGCGCGCCCCCACGCCACGGGCCCGATCGCCACCCGGCCCGGCTTGAACAGCCGCAGGGCGGTCAAGAGGCGCCGGAAGCGAACCCGAGCCTCGCTGGCGGGCAACGGGCTGTCGGTCTCCACGTCGCGCTCGACGGCGCAGACCGTGTTGGGCCCGGTCGCGCGCTCGCGCTCTCCGGGACCCAGCGGCCAGACGGCCTCGGGCGGCGCCGCCACGCGGTCGCCGCGGGCCAGCACCAGGCCGCCGCCCAGGTCCAGACGGTCGCCCTCGAGAAGCACCCCGTGCACGGGGGCCACAACGGCCGTGTGCATGGTGTTCTCGTAAAGGGTGCGCTCCACCTCGGCGTAGACCCGCTCGAAGCGCTCCTCCGGGAACTGGAAGTCGGTGGCGTCCTCGTACAGCCGGTCGAGCATCGCCCGGAGCGCCGGCTCCGGGTCCGCCGCGGCGGGCACGCCGCGAAGGCGAAGGTAGGCCTCGGCGCCCGTGCCCAGGGCCCCGGCCGCCGCGTCGTGCGCGGGCATGACCCGCAGCGCGTCCCAGCGGGCGGCGATGAAGTCGGAGGTCAGCGGCAGGTAGCGGTACAGGATCGAGCCCGTGCCGGGCTCCTCGATCACGTCGTAGGGGAGCTCGGCGCCAGCCGCCACCTCAGCGGACAAGAGCGCGGCCGTCTCGAGCGCGAACTCACGCAGTGAGTCGTGCAGCTCCTGATTTCGCATGCGCGCCCTTTCGCCGCGCGGGCGCGCGCTCCTGCGACAGGCGGGCCCGCGGCGAGTCGCCCCGAGCGCGTTCTGGACCGTCAGGCGGCGGCGGTTGCCGCCTGCCGGGGCGAGGATGCCTCGGCAGTCGGCGCGGCGCAGCGCTCGGGCAGCCACTCGCGACCGTACTCGCGCATGTCCTCGATCAGCGGCAGCAGGGCGCGGCCCTTGTCCGTCAGCGCGTACTCGACGCGCGGCGGCACCTCGGGATACGTCTTGCGCTCCACGATCTTCTCCTGCTCGAGCGCCCGGAGCCGCAGGGACAGCGTGCGCGGGCTGATTCCGGCCAGCGATCGCTCGAGCTCGCAGAAGCGGCTGCACCCGGCGGCCAGGTCGCGGATCACGAGGATCGTCCACTTGGCGCAGACCACCTCGGCGGTGGCGCACACGGGGCAGCTCTCGTTGGCGGCCCGCTCTGCTGCTAGATCGCGCTTCACAAACTGAAGTATAGCCCCGGCCCTCAGCCGCTGAGCATCTTCCCTATCCCGCCGACACCGCCCCCACCGGCGCCCGCCGCCTGCACGCGGCCCTCGCTGGGCTGCACCAGCACCCAGCCCTCGCCCGAGAAGGCCACCTGGACGGTCTCGCCGGATCCGCGGCCGATCAGCGTCTTCAGGTTGGCGTCGACCTTGATCTGGGTCTGGACTCCGGCCGACCACGTGATCGCGGCCTGAGCGTCCGCGAAGGTGGGCGCGGAGCCGACGTCGAGCTTCACCGGCGGGCCGTCGGACAGCAGCGCGACCCAGCCCGTGCCGTTCAGGGCCATGTTGAACATCCCGCCCGCGAGCATGCTGGAGGCGCCGCCCTCGACGCGCTTGATGTCCCAGTCGATGCCGGAGTCGAAGGCCAGCACGTTGGCGCCGTTGCAGGTGACCTGCTCGGACTCGAGCCTGATCAGGTGGATGTCCTGGGCCTGGTCCGCGAGGAACACCTCGCCCGAGCCCTCCATCTTCATCAGCCGCGTGCCCTCGCCGGTTACGGCCTTCTTCAGCAGGCGGCCCATGCCGCCCGAGCCGGCGTGCTCGAACTTGACCTCGCCCTGATACGCGACCATCGAGCCCAGCTTGGCCTGGATCGTGACCTTGTTGAGCGAGACCTTCAGCAGCTTCGAGTTCTGAAGCGCGAAGGCCTCCTGCGACTGCGTCTCCTCGAACTCGCCGAGCGTGCTCTGCACGGGGCCTCCTCTGAAATCGTGGGCGGAGGCCCCACTCTACGGCGATGTCCTAGGCGACGGGCTCCGTGGTCATGAGCTGGTCCACGGACGTGGAGCGCTGGCCGTCGGAGGCCACCATCAGCTTGAAGTCGTGCGGGCTCGTGGCCGCGCGCATGGCCTCCTCCATCGTGACCCGCCCGGCCTGCACGTGGGCGAGCAGCGCCTGGTCGAAGGTCTGCATCCCGTAGTAGGCGCCCTCGGCGATCACGTCGCAGAGCTTGCCCGTCTCCTCGGGGATCATGATCATGTCGCGCACGCGGCCGGTCATGCGCAGAACCTCGCAGCAGGCCACTCGGCCCTGGCCGTCGGCCCGCTTGACCAGGCGCTGGGAGACGACGGCCTTGACCGTGCCCGCGAGCATCGCGCGGACCTGCTGGTTCATGTGGGGCGGGAAGAAGTCGATGATGCGGTTGATCGTCTCGGGCGCGTCCACCGTGTGCAGCGTCGAGAGCACGAGGTGGCCGGTCTCGGCCGCGGAGAGGGCGGTGGAGACCGTCTCCTCGTCGCGCATCTCGCCGACCAGGATCACGTCCGGATCCTGGCGGAGCACACGGCGCAGCGCGCGCTTGAACGAGGCGGTGTCCTGTCCGACCTCGCGCTGGTTGATCACCGAGCGCTTGTCGCGGTGCAGGAACTCGATCGGGTCCTCGATGGTCACGATGTGCTTCGAGTGGAAGCGGTTGATCTGGTCGATCATCGCCGCGAGCGTCGAGGACTTGCCCGAGCCCGTCGTGCCGGTGACCAGGATGATCCCGCGCTCCTCGTCGGCGATCTGGGAGATGACCTCCGGCAGGCCGAGCTGCTCGATCGAGCGGATCTCGTGGGGCACGGCGCGGCAGACCAGGGAGATGACGCCGCGCTGGAGGAAGGCGTTCACGCGGAAGCGCGAGAGGCCCGGAAGGCTGTAGGAGAAGTCGACCTCGTGCTCGTCGGCGAACTCCTCGAGCTTGCCCTGATCCTTGAGCAGCGAGCGCAGCGCGCCCTCGGTGTCCTCGGGTGTCAGGTCGTCGGTGTCCGGGATGGGCTCCAGCTGGCCCATGCAGCGGATGAGGGGCTTGGAGGGGACCTTCAGGTGAAGGTCCGAGCCCTCAATTTCGATGACGCGGCGAAGCGCCGACTCGAGGTCGAACATACTTGCGTTATCGACCCCTTTCGGGGCG